>CAYQBT010000066.1:0-7837 GCA_964415775.1 uncultured Lachnospiraceae bacterium | reverse complement strand
GTGCCTCCGCACAGGTCGAGGATTATTTTGTTTCTCACGTTCTATTACCTCCGACTTTGTCCCATTCCTCTTTGTTGAGGTGTTCGGTCGCGGTTTTGATTTTCTCCATCATCTCGCGGTCGTAAATGCGGTAAAAGAATGCGGCGGAGACTTCTTGAAAGTTTCCCATAAAGTCGATAAATCCGTTTTTCTCGTAGTCTCCTCTCAAATAATCGTTAGGCTTTACGAGATGGTGTTTTCTCCTCGCGGCAATATCGAGCATTACAAATGGGTCTTTTTGATATCCGACGAACATCATATACGCTCCGTCCGTCTCTATGAGTTGGTCTTCGCGTTGCTTCTGTTCGTCTCGCTTCCACAAGTCGTCTGGTTCTCTGCGGTTGAACATAAAATACTCTTTACCGTCCTTTCGCATAAAGGTCGGGTACATATAACATTGACCCGTGAACGGGCTGTCGTCGTAATAGCGTTCTTTCTCGAATATTTCAATCACGGTCGTTACCTCCCGTATTTGTCTCTGCCTTGACCGCTGAAATCGCAGATGCCGTCGTCGACCGCCTGCCTGCGCGCCTCGCAGTCTGCTCCTACCAAGAGGGCAAGCGTGTTGAATATTGCTTTGAAAACTCTGCAGAGTGTTTTTTTCATTTCGTCGCCCTCCTGTTAGAATGGCAAGTCGTCGTCCTGCGACCCATAATACTGCTGCTGGGGTACACTCTGGGGCGTTTGTGCCTGCGGTGCATTGTTGGTAGGCGTTGCGGTCTGCGCGCTTCCTGCGTTATTCTGGGGCGCAACAGCGGTATTCTGCTGATTGCTGTTTGCGTTGTCAACGAAATTGATTTCGTCGGCGACGATTTCCGTTACCCAGCGCGTCTCGCCGTTTTTTTCATAACTGCGGTTTTGGAGTTTTCCCGTAACGCACATCGCCTGTCCCTTGCGGAAATAACGCGCCACAAACTCTGCCGCGCCTCTCCAAGCGATAACATCGAAGCCGTCCATTCCTCCCGGCGTTCCGTCCGATTTTCTCTGTCTGTTTACTATCAGCCTGACCTTGCAAACGGAGACGGGGTTGGGACCCGTCGTCTGCTTCAGTTCGGGCGTGTCCGCCAGATGCCCGGCGAGAATTACTTTGTTAAGATTGAGGCTTGCCATTTTCTCCTCCTGCCTTTCTTTTTATCGTTCGATGGTCTGTCCATTGCATCGTTAGCACGTGGCTCGCTTCGCTCAATCGTGATACGATGGCTTTTGCCTTTTGGCTGTCGCCCGTGCCTGTCGGCGTGAGTGCTTTTATAAGTCCCTCCACGTCATAATTCGTTGTGATGATGGTCGGGAGCATACTTTCGTAACGGTCGTTTATAACGCCGTAAAGGAAAGATACCGACCAGTCCGTGCATTGCTCTTTTCCGAGGTCGTCGATAATGAGCAAATCGCAGTTTCGGTAAAGCTGCGAGAGTTCATATTCAGTCGCTCCGCCCTCTCGGTCGAATGTCTTTTTGACCTCGTCAAGCAAGTCGCCGTAGGTGCGGAAAATTACCGTGTGGTATTCTCGCATAAGGTGCAGGGCTATCGCGGCGGCGAGGTGAGTTTTTCCCGTGCCGTTCGTTCCCTCGATATACAGCCCCAGACCGTCTTTGAGGCGTTCTTTGAAAGTCTCCGCAAATCTGCGTGCTACGCGGAACGCTCTCTGCTGATCCTGCGTTTCGCACTCGTATGTATCAAAGGTGCGCTGTAAAAAACGCTTTCCCATACCCGATTTGCCGAGCAGCTTTTCGTAGCGTTCCTGTGCCGCTTTTGCTTTTGCGATGCGTGCTTCTTCCGCTTTTCGCTCTGCCTCTTTTTTGTCCTCTGCTTCCCAATAGGTTTTTGCCTCCGTGCAATCGCATCGCTCTGGCGATGGACTCCAACAAATGATGTTTCCCCAGAGGTAACAGCCCTCGTGATACAGCGTCTTTCCGCAGAACTGACATTCCTGCGGCGGCGGCTGTGGGTGACTCGACGGCACATTAAGTTCCGCCGCGTGCTTGCCGTTTATCTTTCCGTCCTTGATATATTCAGAAATCCTGTCCGAAGCCTGTGGACGGTTTGAATTGGTATCCATTCTGTTCGCCTCCTGTTTCATAGGTGTTTTCCCATTCGCGTCCGTTCAGCCACGTGGCTGGGTGCGGCGTGAAGCGAATTTCTCGGAAGCGGCTGTCGACCTTTTTCTGGGTTTTTACCGCCAGAACAATGCGCGATACGAGGTGTTCGGGTGGGTCGATTTTCTTCCACGCCTTTTCTGCGCTTTCCTTTGCGACTTTTCTGGGGTATATCTCCCAAAATCGTGCGAAAGACTCCGCCTGACTCTGCGTGAGTTGCGACACGCGCCTCTGCTGCTTTGGCGGCGGAGTTATATTATCTCCTGTAATATTGTCTATAATATCCTCTGTATTATTGGGGCAAGTTTTTTGGCTACCCGTACCCAAGTTTTTTGGCTGGGGTAGGCAAGTTTTTTGGCTACCCGTACCCAAGTTTTTTGGCTGGGCAAAATTTTTGGGTATCTTCTCTCGGTCAACGGCTCTGTAACTGCAAGCCGCTACGCCGTTTACATAAAATTTCGACTTTTCCAAAAGCCCTTTTTCGCAAAGCGATTTGAGCGCATTGTCAATGCTTTGTTTTGATGCGCAACACCAATCAGCGAGGTATTGCCTGCTTCCATCGAATTGCTGGTTATTCTGCGAAAAGCCGTAGATTATTGCATAAACGCCGAGTTCTACGCCTTTCAGGGCGAGTTCTTTCACCATAAACCATTGCACCACGTAGTAGTTGCCGTCTTTGATGTGTGACTCTGCCATATCGTTTACGCTCCTGTTCGGTCTCGGTGCTGGTGCAGATATATGTATTCGCTGGTGTGTCCGGCGTTTGCATATATCCACGCGTCGCACTTTTCTTTTGAAAGGTGGTTATGGAGTACGCTTTTTTCGTAGGCGTATGCTCCCTCGATTTCTTTTTCCTTGATGCGGCGGTGTATCTCCTCCTCCTCGTAGTTTGCTTCCACGAGGTAAAGGTCGTAGCCCTTTGCCGAGATGCCGTTGAGGTCGTTTGTGTCTGTTGCGTAGAACACCTTTGCGCCTGCAAAGTGGATTTTATATCCGCAGTTCGGCACATCGTGGTTGAGCATTACGGGGATAATAGAAGCGATGCCGTAGCCGTACATCTTTCCGCATTCCAGCACGTCGATGTTCCTCTTGCTTATTCCTGCGTCCACCATATCGCGGAGAAGCCACGCGCCGCCTGCGAAGCGGAGAGATGGTCTCTCCGCCGCAAGCCTGCGCACGGTCGTGGCGTTGAAATGGTCGCCGTGAATGTGCGTGAGGAGTACGAGTTGTATTTGCTTTGCATACGGTGCGATGGCTCTGTAAGGCACGCCGCAGTCAATGAGAATGTGATTGTTCAGGAGGACGGCGTTTCCTGTCGACCCCGTCCCGATTACCTGATACGGAATATTACACATCGTCGATGTTTACCTTTTTCGCTCCTGCGGTCGCCGCCTGCGCTTCTTCAAGCGGTGTCGCCGCGTCGGTCAAATATCCAGCAGGAGGGTCTGCAAGGTCGAGCGCGTCTGGCGTTCCAAACACAAGCTGCTTTCCGTCTGTGTCTGCGATGCTGTCGTCTCTCTCGAATGCGGTCTGCATCTCGGTCGACATTACGCCCCACTTGGAAATGAGCTGGCGGAGCATTGTCTTCTTTGCCATTCCGTCGAAGTCTTTATACCAGAACGAACTGTATTTCCACATCTCGTTCTCCGGCACTTCTCCTGCCTCGATTTTCTTCATCGCCTCTGCGGAGAATGCGGCGGAATAGGTGTCCGCGTGAATGAGCATTTCCTCTTTCGTCCAATAGAACAGTTTGCGGAAGCCGTTGAGGTATTCAAACAGCGCGACATATCCGACCGTCTTTGCCTTTTTGCGCTGGAATGCGTCTGCAATCCATCTGGCGGCAAACTCCTCGGTGAAAGGGTTGTAGGAAAGGAACTCGCCCTCTTTTACTTCGAGGACGTTGATGTGCTTGTAAAAGCCCGAACGAATTGCCAACTGAATGTAGCCCTTATAACCAAGAATGAACTGCGCATTCTTGATGGTCTGTTTCATCCATCTGCCCTTTGCGTCCTTGATTTTGTTTCCGTCCGCGTCGGTGACATAGAGGATATTGCCGTTCTGGTCTTTGAGCGTCTGCTCAAACGGTACGAGGTAGTAGTGTCCAAGCTGCGGCGACGGGGAGAGGTTAAGGCTCTCTCCGAGGAGCGCGCCTGCGATGATGGTCTGCGGTGTGCAGTCCTGCAAAGCAGGGTTTACGCTGACCGCCGATGTGATTGAGGCGACAAAGCGATTGCACCTGTTCGGGTCGGAAAGAGTGTTAGCGATAAGGGCTTTGTACTGGGGCGTGGTGATAGCCACCGAAAAGCGGCTTTTCTGCTGTGTAGGCTGCTGGGGTGTAGTGGGTTGCAAATTATTCTGCGACATACTTGTATCCTCCGTCGATTAAGAATTTTTTTACTGCTCGCAATTCGTCGAGCGTTCCTGTTACGGTAAAGGTCATTGCAAATTCGTCCTGCGGCGCAGTAAACTCCGCAGACACGCCGTTTCCGTCCTCTACGGGTTTCTGCTCGGTCGGTGCAACAACGCTCACAGGGGCGGAAATAGGCTCGTTCTGGGGCATCGTTTTCGCCTGCGCGTCCATCTCTGCCTGCAGGCGTGCTTCGTGCGCCGCACGCTCTGCCTCTCTCTGCTTTCTTTCCTCTGCGATTGCCTGTTCGCGCTCGATGGCTTTGTGTCTGTTCGAGATCGTCACGACTGCCGCGCTCGCGTCATATCCGTTGCGCTTGAACTCCGCCATAATTTCGTCGGAATGCTCCTGAAATGTGGCAATCATCTTCATTCCCGACTCGATGCTGTCGAGGAACGCTTTTGCCGCCGTCTGCAATTTCTTTTTGCTGTCGGAAAGGTTTACTTTCAGGTTCATATCCTCGAATGTGACAAAGTCGATATCGAGGCTTTCGGCGTACTCTGCGAAATATGCGGCGACCTCCGCGCGCTTCCCGTCCTTTACGCCGTTCTCAACAAACGCGATGCGGCTTTTCAGTTCTGCGTCTGCCCCCTTGAACGGGACCGTAATGCACTCCTTGAACGCCTCCTCGAATGCGTCGTATGGGGCGAGGACTGCTTTCTTGACCTCTTTGCGGCGTTCCTCGAACGCGGCAAACATCTTGTTGAGTTCCGCGCGCTTATCCTTGATGGCGACGACGGTGTCCTCGGTGACTTCCATCGCAAGTGCTTCGGCGACGACCGCCTCGACCTGCGACTTAATCATATATAACTGCTCCTGAATGATGGGTAACTGCTTAATGACGATAAGCTGCGCCGCCTCTCCCGACGCTTCGGGGGCGACCATTGCTGTGGTATCTTCCATTGTGTTTCCTCCTGTTAATCACAATAAGGCTCTGTGACCTTGTATCTGTATTCGTTTTCGCCCGTTCTCCAAAACTCGTAATAGGTCTCGAATGGCGATGTGGCTTCCTGCTTTTCTGTTTTGCACGGGCGCAGGGTTTCGGTGCAAAATCTCTTGACTTCATCTTCCGGCGAGCGCGAAAAGATGCTGTACTCTCCGACCGTGTCTCCGTAGCGGCGTTCCTGCCCGTGTCGGAGGGTCGTTACTCTGTACGAGTTGATGTCCGATCGTGTAAGCATTTTCAAAATACCTCTTGACATAAAATTCCGCGCGTGCTATAATGGTAGTGGGTTGTGATGGGCGCGCAGTTTTGCGTGCCTGTCTTTTTTTCTGCGACTCTGGCGCGGTGCATTTCGTCGCAGTAGGCGGAAAAGCGTGAGAATTGAGCCTGCTCTGCAATCAGCATCGCGAGGTAGTCTTCTCCGTGATTTGTCCCCTCTCTCGCGTTTATGCGGTTGAGTTTCTGTACCGCAAGTTCGAGGGACTTGTAATACTCCTCCGCGTCCATAGCTGCGCCGAGGTGCTGTTCCGCTTTTTCTTTCAGCGTCATTGCGTCTCTGCCTCCTCTCTCTTGGCGTTGGGGTTTCTGGCGTTACTCTTCATCAACAAACTCTCCTTTCTCCATCTTTTCCACCATTGCGAGGGCTTCGTCGAGTCTTTTTCTGGCTTCGATGAAGCCCATTTTCAGTCTCGGCAGTTCTTGCATACTCGAACGGGTAACGCAACCGTCGAGCATTGTGAAAAGTGCGTCCGTAGTCTCTCGCAAGGCGGTAATGGTGTTGTATAGTCGTATCGCCGTTTTTTCCGGCGCGGCGGCTTCGATTTCTCTGGTGTATCTGCCGAGCGCGCATTCGTGCGTGCAGTACCAATTTCGTAGTTCCGGCTCGTTGTATGCGTCCGCCATAAGGGCGACCACATCGTTCGAGGGTCTTACGATGTCGAGTTCGTATTTTTTGAGCGAGTCTTCTGTGACTCCGGGCAAGGCTTCTGCCGCGCCTGCTCTCGAAAAGAACTTGTCATTGTACTGTGCCGCCCTCATACGTGCTTGGCAGTACCTGTTTCGCGCCGCCGTAGTGACTTGCTTTGGCATTTATTTCGCCTCCGTTCTGTGGTAGAATTATTACAGCACAGAAAATCCGTTTCGGAATGGGTCGCAAATGCGGCGTTTATCTCTTGGATTGTCCTGTTTTGGGGCTGGTTGAGTTAAAAAAAATATCGTCTCCCTTGTAGCACAGTTTCGCCTTGATTTTCACGGCGACGGGCAGGGAGGGGTTTTTGTCCCCCGTCTCAATCTGCGTGTAGTGGTTTCTGGAAATCCCAACCGCATCGGCGAGTGCCGCCTGCGTGTATCCGGCTTTCTTGCGTTCGCTGACGAGTTTAGTTCTCATTGTGTCTCCTTTCTTGCTTCAATGTTTCGTTTTGGGGTTGTTGTCTACAATTATACTCCCTTTTAGGGACATTGTCAAGCACTTTGGCGATAATAATGAAAATAATTGTCCCATTTCGGGGTAGGTACTTCCCAGAACGGGTCTTTTGTGTTAAAATAATTCTAATATGGTGCGGAGGTATTTACTATGGCACGGGTTGAGACTGACTTTTCAAAAAGGCTGATCGCGCTCCGTTCGGAACGAAAGGTTTCGCAAGTGGCGTTCGGCGAGGCGTTGAAAATCCCTCGTTCAACGATTTCCGGGTATGAGGCAGAGGGAAAAGAGCCTGACTATCAAACGCTCTGCAAGATGGCTGACTTTTTCGGGGTCTCCTGCGACTATCTTCTCGGTCGTACCGACGAGCGTCGCCCTTGCGACATCGTCTTCCACAAGGACGCAGGGAATTTCAAAAAGCATTACGAGGAGCTGCCGCGTGAACTGCGCGACATCGTCTCCGAGACATTCGATGCGTTCTACGTGATGATGTTCCGCGATGTGAAGAATAGAGACGAGGAGCGTTTGGCGATGTACCGCGACCTGATGTGCAAGCTGCGTTCCGGGCGTGGAGAAATTCGCTCTCTGGTGGACGGTGTGTCCTCCGGCTTGCTGTCGCCCTCAGATTTGGCATCTGTGATTACAATGCAAAACAAACTGAAAACGGGCGTGGACGCTTCTCTCGATGAACTGCTCGACGCTGATATGAAGACCACAAAGAAATGAGGCTTGGTCTTTGCCGTTGGTCTTTGTTTGGTCTTTGATTTTTCGTATCGCCACAAATCAGGGCGAAACGAGACGGCTCAAAGAGCTAACAAATACGGGGGTTTTCGGCTCTGCGCGGTCGCAGAAAAACGGCTACGAATTTCGGTCTTGCACTTTGGGGTGGTAGAGGCCGCAAGTTCAAGTCTTGTCACTCAGACCAAAGAAAAACC
>CAYQBT010000065.1:0-7854 GCA_964415775.1 uncultured Lachnospiraceae bacterium | reverse complement strand
CTCTATGCACAAACACAAAAACCGAGTCGGTTACCGACTCGGTTTTTGATCAGGCATCTGATATGCACTTCTTTTTGTGCCGTTTTCCATATAGACGATGCCGCAACGGACAAAACCATTGCGTTCTATCGCTTTTTGCATGGGGAGATTGTCATGGTGCGTATCCACGCGCAGGTTTTCGTTTTTCTCGCGGCAATAGGCAACGACCGCATCAAAGAGCCTGCGGCACTGTCCGTCACTTGCGACACGGTGGATGGTGCCGTAGGGCGCATCGTTTAACCATGCGCCGTCCTCAATGTAGGCATAGGTCGGCTCGATCCGCTGCATAAACATAAATACGCCGCGGACGATACCGTCCTCCAGCACAACATAGCTTTCGCCACGCTCAATGTCCGCCGTAACGAGCTCGCGCCGCGGGTAGCCGTCTACCCATTGCGTGGGGTTTCCCGTTTGATCCATATAGCGCTTGGCGATCGCGTAGATCTCCATCACCCGATCCAACTCGGACAAAGTTGTTTTTCTGATCGTCAGCATAATTCTCAGTGCAGTGTCAACAGCGAGTCGGCATTGACATCCGACAGATCGTTGCGATACTCCTTCATTTCCATTTGATAGATCTCGATTTCGCCGAGAGATTTTTTTGCAGACAGGATCGCGGCGCTCTCAAAGGCAAAACGGTATTCTTCGGTCACGCCGTTATCACAGGTGAACGTAAATACAAACACGTTCTCACCTGTACCGCGCGCCTGTGTAAACGACAGCGAATAATCCACGATGCCCCCGCCGTACTCCAGCTCCTCGCCGTCGGCAATGGCACGGATCATCTCCACCAGCCGATACAACGGCAGAACTCCGCATCGCTCCTCAAACGAAATACCGCTCGGATGCACTGCGGAATAGCTCTCGGCAGTCACCGCCGCATTCTGTGCATTGTCGGTGATGCGCACACTGCCGTCCTTGCAGACGGCGGTGTTCAGGATCACGTTATCCTGCGAGGTCTGCACCCACCAGTCGTCCCCGCGGCGGATCGCAACATAGTCGGTCACGCTCTCGCGTATGCCGAAAGAAACCGTGATCGAATACTCACGGTAATACTCGGTCGGCAGATGCATGTCCGCAAGCGCCTTGGCATATTTCTCACGCGGAATCGCCTCGTATAAGACCGCTTCTTCTCTCTCGGGGGCAATATTAGCGGCGGCAGGAGGCTCGGTGGTCTGCGTATCAGGGCCAAAAAGCGCAGAAATCGACTGCGGCAACCGCAAAATGCCGAGCGAATACATCCCCGTGAGTGCCAGAAGAATAAACAGCAGCAGTAAAGCCACCAACAGCCAGACGCCGCGGGCGCTGTAAAACGGGATATTATTCTTCTTTTTGTCCTTCGTCTTCTGTTTCACAAATCGGCTCCTCATCTTCTTTTGCGACTTTGGTTTTGGGAAGAATATCGTCAAAACTTTCCTCTGCGGGAGTAGCTCCCGCATCCTCGTTATAAATTCCCGCGTGCATCCGCAGTTTCGGATTGCTGAGGATGCAATAAATGATAAAGAAAATGATCAGCGCGGCAGCCAGAATCACTGCACCGCCCAGCCAGTCCTCGCGCGTCAGCATAACCGCCGCAATACCCAGAATCGCACAGACCGCATACAAAAGACGCACGCTCTGCTTCTGTCCGAAGCCAAGGTCAATGAGTCTGTGATGCAGATGTCCGCGGTCGGGGGCAAACGGACTCTTATGATGCGCAACACGGCGCAGGATCGCAAACGAGGTATCCGCAAGCGGCAGACCGAAGATTGAAAGCGGAATAAAGAATGCAAGCACCATATCCGTCTTGAATACACCGACGACCGAAAGGATGGACAGCGTATAACCGAGGAACAATGCGCCCGTATCGCCCATAAAGATCTTTGCAGGGTTGACGTTGAACGGCATAAATCCAAGGCAAGCACCGATCAGGATCGCGGTGATCAGGCAATGGATCTGACTGCTGCCCGAAAGCAGCATGACGAGAAACAGCGAAACCGAGCTGATAATGGACACGCCGCAGGCGAGTCCATCCAGACCGTCGATAAAGTTGACGGCATTGGTCAATCCCACGATCCAGAGCACCGTGATCGGTACCGACCAAATTCCAAAGGCAATATAGTCGCCGCCAAATCCGATAAAATCAATGGTAACGCCCTGCGAGACCGCAAACAGCGCCGCAAGGATCTGCACGACAAGCTTTACAAAAGCGTTCAGACGGTAAATATCGTCCAGCATGCCGAGTAAGACAAGCACGCCTCCGCCGACAAGAATGGTCAAAAGGTCGCGGTCGGGCTTGCAAAAGCTGAGGGTTGCAATCAGGAATGCAAGAAAGATCGCAAGACCGCCGATACGCGGAATCGGCTTGTGGTGCATACGGCGATTGTCCGTAGGAATATCGATCGCCTTGATCTTGATCGCCAGCACGCGCACGATGGGCGTGAGCGCAAAACCAAGCAGCAGTGCGCAGAGGACCGCGCAGATGCTGTAAATAAATTCGTTCATAAATGATGAAAATTCCTTTCAATAAAGCGCGAATTTTTGCCGATTTCGGTGTCATACACCGAAATTTGCACCTGCCGTAGGTGCAAAAGGCAAAAGTCGCCGTTTGAAAGATTTATCTTTCAAACTTTCTCCTTACAGCGCAGTATAGCCTATCTTGCGCTTTACCTTCGACAGCGTTTTGCGCGCATAGTAAGACGCTTCTGCCGCGCCGTTTTTCATAACTTCCTCAAGGTAGCCCTTGTCTGCCATGAGACGCGCAAACTCCTCACGCACCGGTGCAAGACCGTCCGCGCAAGCCTCGCCGACCGCCATCTTGAAGTCGCCGTAGCCCTTGCCGTCAAACTCGCGCTTGATCTCGTCAAAGTTCTTGCCGGTAAAGCAGGAATAGATCGTCATCAGGTTGTTGATGCCGTCCTTGCCCTCGGCAAACGCAACGCGGGTGTCCGAATCGGTCACGGCGCGCTTGAACTTACGCAGAATATCGTCCTTGGAATCGAGAATGTAGACCACTGCGTTTGTATTCTCGTCCGACTTGGACATTTTCTTGACCGGATCGGCAAGCGACATGATCTTGGCGCCGCTCTTTGCCATATAGCCTTCGGGCACGACAAGCGTGTCGCCGTACACACCGTTGAAGCGCTCGGCAATGTCGCGCGCCAGCTCCAGATGCTGCTTCTGGTCAACGCCGACGGGTACAAGATCGGTCTGGTACAAGAGAATGTCCGCCGCCATCAGCGTAGGATAGGTAAAGAGACCTGCATTGACATTGTCCGCGTGCTTTGCGCTCTTATCCTTGAACTGCGTCATGCGCGAAAGCTCGCCGAACATGGTGTAGCAGTTGAGGATCCAGCCAAGCTCTGCGTGTGCGGGGACGTGCGACTGCACGTAGAGCGTATTTTTCTTGGGATCGAGACCGCAGGCAATATAGAGTGCCAGCGTCTCATAGGTGCGGCGGCGCAGCTCTGCAGGAACCTGCCGCACGGTGATCGCGTGCATATCCACTACGCAGTAGAAACATTTATACAGGTCGGAGAACTCCGAAAAATTGCGGATTGCACCGAGATAGTTACCGATAGTGAGGTTTCCGGAGGGCTGTACGCCCGAGAAAACCACTTTTTTATCGTCGATCATGCTGTGTTAAAATCCTTTCAATTCCTTAGAAAGATATTCCCTCGCAAACTCGCCGAGGATCTTCACGCCGCGCACGATGTCATCATCGGAGGGCGTGGAATAATTGAGACGGAAGGAAGAGGACTTTCCGTTTTCATCGGCAAGGAAGGTCACGCCGGGGACGACCGCGAGCTTTCGCTCGGTCAGCCCTTTGGCAAACGCTGCGCTGTTCAAGTCTCCCGGCAATGTGCACCAGATAAAGAGTCCGCCGTCCGGCCGCGTAAAGGTGATCTCGCCGGGCAGCTCTTTTTCGAGGCAGGAGAGCATCAGCGAGCTCTTGTGCCTGTACAAGGCGCGGATGCTCTCGATATGTGCATCGAGATCGCACTCGGTCATGTACTTGTGGCAAAGCATCTGGAAAAAGATGTTGGTGTGCACGTCCTCGCTTTGCTTGGCGACCACCATTTTGGAAATGATCTCGGCGGGTGCCGTCACGTAGCCGATACGCATACCGGCAGAAAGAATCTTGGAGAGCGACGAGCAGTAGATCACGATGCCGTCCGTATCCATCGACTTAATGGTCGGAATGTCCTCGCCTCGAAAGCGCAGTTCTCCATAGGGGTTGTCCTCTAAAATGATCACGCCGTACTGCTTACACAGCTCATACACGCGTTTTCTGCGGAAGAGCGGCGTGGTGATTCCGGTGGGGTTCTGGAAGGTTGGAATGATGTAGAGCAGCTTTGCATTTGCGGTGCTTTTGAGTTTTTCTTCCAGCGCCTCGGGTAGAATACCCACTGCGTCACAGGCAACGCCGACCGGCTTTGCACCGTTCGAGCGAAAAGCATTCAGCGCACCGATAAAACTGGGATCCGCGCAGAGAACTGCGTCTCCCTCGTTGCAAAACGCCTTGCAGGCAAGCTCGATGCCCTGCTGTCCGCCCGACACAACGATTGTGTCGTCAAAGTCGCGTCCGATGCCGAATTTTGTAGCCTGACGCGCCTGCAGCAGCTCGCAGAGGGGCTTATAGCCCTCGGTGATGCTATACTGCAGTGCGGCGGTGGATTGGTTCTTGAAAATATCCGCGGCAAGCGCCGAAAGCTCTGCTACGGGAAAGGACTCGGGCGCGGGATTGCCGCCGCCGAACGAGATGACCGACGGATCGGCGAGATTTTTGAAGATCTCACGGATCGCCGAGGGCTTGAGATTTGCAAGCTTGTCGGAAAACTGATATGTCATGGGGTGCCTCTTATTTTACGACCGGAATCTTGAAGATCAGCTTCTTGGAAGCGGTCGCATGCAGTTTTGCAGAAGGACGGTGTGCGTCTCTGGGCTCCAGGAATGCAAAATGTCCGGTCTTCAAGGGGATAAGCGTCATGTCGGCATCTGCCTTCGGTACGGGATAGCTGATGTCCTTTTCCTCATTATACTCTGCATCCTCCATCTCGTCGATGTGGAGATAACCCATGGTTTCATCGCCCTCGATGAGGTACTGCAGGTCAATATATTTCTGATGTGTCTCCCATCTTGCGACCTCGGGCTCCTTGGGCGTAAACGCGTTTACAACCACGCGGACACCCTCGCCGATCTCATATTTACCGACCTCGAGTGCATAGATGTCTGTCTTTGCAAGATACTCGCATACTACGCGAAGCTTCTCATTGTAAGGGATGTACAGTTTCAGGTTTTCAATTCTGTCAACGATCATGTTGTTTTCCTCCTCGCGGCATTGCCGCTGTAAATTGCTATACAGATTTATTATACTCTCTTCTAAACGCAAATGCAATACAGCATTTTGTTTTTCTCAGAGAAAATGCGTAAAAAATTCGTCACAGGACCGTGACGGATTTTTGCCATTTCCGAATCGTTGCGGTGGAGGTTGCACCGTCCCACGAGACGGTTGCGCCCAGCGCCTCTGCAACATAGCGCACAGACAACATCGTGTGGTCGCCGCGGATGATCGGCGCCACACAAGTATATCCGCCTTTCAGATTCTCAGGTGCCGCAACGGGAATGGGATTGCTCCAGTTTCTTCTACCTTCGACAACGATAGTCCAATAATGAGGGGACAGACATAATACTTGCCGTTATAGATGCGCTTATCGTAATCGCTCGCCTCTACGACCATGGCAAAGCCGCCGTCCTGCTGCTTTGTAATGCCGGGCATGCCGTCGCGGGAATTGCGCGCAACGCCGTGGATGGCGGTGCATAACGTCTTATCCCATGTTCCCGACGGAATATCATAAGTCACATAGTTGATATTCTGCTGCGAACTGCTTGTATTCACGTTCAGGTCATCTGCAAAGTAGAGCGCCATGGTGCGCTCATCGATCTGCATCATAATCGGCTCCCAAAAGCCGTAAAAGTTGTCGCTGATTCCTTCTATGAGAATTTCCTCATCGGCAAAGATGATTCCGCCGTTTGTACTTTTCATCACGCGAATCGAGGTGTAGAACTCCGTGCCGGAATTTTTGACGTACTCCTTCGTCCGCGAGCGATACGCCATAAATACCGTACCGTCCGGAAGAACATACGGTTGCCAGTTTTGGCGGGCGAGTGTATGCACAGTACCAGTGGAGGAAACCACGCTTTTCGCCGCGTTATATGCCACCGAATAGGCAGGCTGCCAGGTTTTGCCGTTATCCTTACTGCGTCGAAGATCCCCACCGCCCGTCACAAGGATCAGCGTACCGTCTTTCAGCTGTTCAAGGCGCGGGTATCCGCCGGCAACCGAGGATGTTTCGCTCGCATCCGCAAGCACAAAGGTATCCGGCAGTGCCGTCGCAGAAACCGGCAGAGCACTAAGAAGAAATAACATAGCCAACAGAAATACAACTCCTATCTGCATATGCATACCTCCTAATGATCCGTTCGTTTTTCTTTCATTCTGTCAGTTAAAACTCTCCCTGTCAATTCAAAAAATGGTCTCCTCTGTGTATAGACAAAGAGAATCCCGCTATAAAAATGTCACAAAAAACGACTTCTTTTTTTGCAAAGCAAACGGGTTTTCACATAAAAAAACAAAAAATAGCACAAATTTCGCGCATTTTATATGGCAAAATGAACCAACTTTGCTTTTTTTCAATTCCCCCTCCCAATTATGTAAAGTTTGTGCTATAATATATAGTAAATAGATATATAAGGAGAAAATAATGGCGCAGGATTATAAAATTATTAACATTTACATAGACAAGAACAAAGCGCTGTACGGAGCACCGTTCGGTCCGTCCGAGAAGTACGGAAAGCGGCCGCTCGACAAACTGTTTTTGCTTATGCCCGGATATAACGATGAGATGCTTTGCGGCTTTGTCAACCGTCTGTTCGACCAGTGCGACAGCGAAGAGGCAAAGGACGATATGCCCCCGAGCATCCAGACCTATCTGAAGGCGCGCTCCTATGCGGAGGCGACTAGGCACCTCGGTCTGCTCGTCGGCTTTTATGCAGAGGGCGAGGGCTTCGCCTTTACCCCCACCGACAACATCGCAAACAAAGGCTTTGTCATGCGCGAGGATCAGGTGTTCGAGCTTCGCCCGAACTGCACCCGCAAGGAAATGGCAAATACACTAAATAAGGCGCTGAAATCGGTTCGCATCGGACAGCTCGAAAAATAACGGAGCAGAATGTATCCGTACCCCTTTCGTGGAAAAAACATCCGCACATACACGTTTCGTAAAAATCTCCCTCCCCTCGGCGTTATTATGGAAAAGTAAAGAACAATAAATATATTTGGAGGTAGGCCATATGAACCAAAAGAGAAAAGAATGTGTTGCAATGCTCCTGGCAGGCGGTCAGGGATCTCGCCTGTACGCGCTCACAAAGTCAACCGCAAAGCCTGCAGTAACCTTTGGCGGTAAATACCGCATCATCGACTTTCCCCTCTCCAACTGTATCAACTCCGGCATCGACACCGTCGGAGTACTTACCCAGTATCAGCCGCTTGTCCTGAACGACTACGTCGGCAACGGTCTGCCCTGGGATCTCGACCGCACCTACGGCGGCGTGAAGATCCTGCCCCCGTATCAGGGACAGAAGAAGGCGGACTGGTACAAGGGCACCGCAAATGCGATCTACCAGAACCTTGCCTTTATCCAGCAGTACGATCCCGAATACGTTATCATCCTTTCCGGTGACCACATCTACCGCATGGACTATGCAGAAATGCTCCGCTACCACAAGCGCAAGGAGGCGGACTGCACCATCGCGGTACTCGAAGTGCCGCTGAAG
>CAYQBT010000064.1:0-7967 GCA_964415775.1 uncultured Lachnospiraceae bacterium | reverse complement strand
CCTTTCGATGGCAACCCGCATTCCGGAATTGCTTGCGACGGGTGCCCCATCCCTCAAGATCGAGGGACGCATGAAGTCCCCCGAATACGTACACGGTGTCACGGGCATCTACCGCCGCCTGCTCGATGAAAGGCGAAATGCTACGCCGGAGGAAAATGCCGCACTTGCCGAAATTTTCAGCCGCGACGGCTTTACCACGGGGTATTTCGATAAAAAAATCGATCGCTCCATGCTCGGCATCCGCCGCGAGGACGCGCGGCAGAAGAGCCGCGAGCTCCCGCCGTTTGAAAAGATCGAACGGAAACTGCCGATCACCATGGAAGCAAAGCTTCGCCGCGGCGAACGGTTTTCGCTGACCGTGCGCGGCGCAAAGGGCGAGGTCACCGTCTCCGGTGGCATCCCAGAGGAAGCGCGAAGCGCACCGCTTGATGGTGCCGCGCTCGAAAAGAACCTCTTAAAACTTGGCGCGACCGCGTACAGCTGCACCGACCTTACGGTCGATATGGACGAGGGGCTGATATTGCGCGTCAGCGAGATCAACGCGCTCCGCCGCGAGGCGACCGAAGCGTACGGTGCGCTCGGCGAGCGCACGCATACGGTCTGTGCGCCATCCTTCCCGCGTCCGAGCGAAAAAGAGAACCTCAAGGCGCGCACCGCGCTCGTCTACCGCGCGAAAAATCTGCCGCGCGAGGACGCATTTTACGACTATTTTGACATCGTGTTCCTGCCGCTTTCCGAATACCTCGCAAGCGGCGAGAGCCGCGTAAAGGGCGTTGCCCTGCCCGGCGCGATCTTTGAAACCGAGGTGAAAAAGGTCGCCGCCGATCTTGCCCGTGCCCGCGAAATGGGGGCAGAGCACGTCCTGTGCGGCAACTACGGGCACCTGCCGCTGGCAAAGGCAAGCGGTATGCACGTCCACGGCGATTTCCGGCTCAATATCACGAACCAAGCGGCGGCTGACCTTGCCTTTGCAAGCGGGTTTGAGAGCCTGATCCTCTCGCCCGAGCTGACGCAGGCGCAGTCCCGCGACATCGGCGGCAGCGTGCGCAACATCGTCTACGGCAGACTGCCGATCATGCTGCTCGAAAAGTGCGCGGCAACCGACCTTGCCTCCTGTAAGGCGTGCGCCGCCGACCGCGCGGAGCTTTGCGACCGCCGCGGCAAGCATTTTCCGATCTTTCGCGAAGAGCCGCACCGCAATATCCTTTTCAACAGCGTGCCGACCTATGCAGCAGACCGTCCCCCGAGAGGCGGACAGCACTTTTTGTTCACCACCGAAACGCCGCGGCAGATGTGCGAGGTTCTCGACGCATACGAAAAGCGTCTGCCGCCCGAATACGATATACGGAGAATCAAAGAAAAATGATCACGCTTTACCTTGCCTCTGCTTCTCCCCGCCGCAGCGAGATCCTTTCGCGGATGGGACTTGCACACACCGTGTTCACCGCGCCCGCGGATGAAACGGTGGAGGGCGGCATTTCCATGGAGAATGCAGGCGAGATCCTTGCCGCGCGCAAGGCATACGCCGCAAAGCAAGCGCTTGTTGCACAAGGCAAATTCACACCCGACACCATGATCCTCGCCGCCGATACGCTGGTGTACCTTGGCGGTACCCCTTTGGGCAAGCCAAAGGATGAGGCGGACGCAAAGCAGATGCTTCTCGCGCTTTCGGGCAGGGAGCATTTCGTCTGCACGGGTACCTGCCTGATCTACGGCGACCGTTCGATCTCGGCGTCCGAGGTCTCGACGGTGCATATGCGCCCCTTTTCCGAGAAAGAGGCGGATGCGTATGTTGCCACGGGCGAGCCGCTGGACAAGGCGGGCGCATACGGCATACAGGGCATCGGCTCGGTGCTGATCGACCGTATCGAGGGCGACTTTTTCTCGATCATGGGGTTGTCGCCCGCCACCGTTTCCCGCCTCACGAGCGCCCTCGGCGTGGATTATTTTGATTTACAACTCCCGTAAGGGCAAATCATTGTGGGGGCATAGCGGCGCAAGCGTCGCATCTCACGAATCGCCCCACAGGTGTGTGCGTTCCCATAACGATGTGCAGGCATGGATACATTGTAGGGGGCGACGTCCTCGACGCCCCGCCGTGTACACAACCCACGCACCGCGGCAGGGGAGACGAATGATTTGCGCGTGCGAAGATCCCCTCATCAGTCAGCTCCGCTGACAGCTTCCCCGAGGGGGAAGCTTAAAAAAGCAAAACAGCAATAAAGAGAAACATACACGAAGGGAGTTTTCCCATGAAATTTGATATTTCCAAGGTTAAGGTATCGAAAAATATCGGCATTGATCTCGGCACCTCCAATACGCTGATCTATGCAGACGGCAAGGGCATCGTGTTGCAGGAGCCGTCGGTCGCGGCGGTCAACAGCCGCACCATGGCGGTGCTGGAGGTCGGCGACGCGGCGAACCTGATGGTCGGCAAGACCGCGGGCGAGCAGCTTGCCTTCCGCCCGATCAAGGACGGCGTGATCGCCGACTATGATGTGACCGTTTCCATGCTGCACAAATTCATGCGTAAGGTGATCGGTCCGACCTTTTTGAACCGTCCGCGCGTGGCGATGTGCGTTCCGCACGGTATCACGGGCGTAGACCGTCGCGCCTTTGAGGACGCGGCTGTGGAGGCGGGCGCGCGCAGCGTTACGCTGATCGAAAAGCCGATCGCCGCGGCGATCGGTGCCGGTATCAAGATCGGTGCGCCGCGCGGCAGCCTGATCATCGATATCGGCGGCGGCACCACCGAGGTCGCCACGGTCAGCCTTGGCGCGACCGTCACCTCCGGATCGATCCGCGTGGCGGGCAACCGCCTCGATGAGGCGATCATGATGTACCTCAAACGCCGCTACAATGTTTCGATCAGCCCGAAAACCGCAGAATTTCTCAAAATGCGCGTCGGTTCGGTGCATCCGCAGACCGATGTTGGCGCGATCGAGGTGCGCGGCAAGAACCTTGCAAGCGGTCTGCCTGCGATCTTGAATGTCACCTCGGGCGAGGTGCGCGACGCGATGAGCGATCAGGTGGAGCAGATCCTCGATTGCATCCGTTCGGTGCTGGAAAAAACACCGCCCGAGCTTTGTTCGGATATTTACGACCGCGGTATCATCCTCACCGGCGGCAGTGCGAATTTGCGCGGCCTGCCCGTACTGCTTTCGCAGATCACCGGCATCCGCGTCAGCTTAGCCGATAAGCCGATGCAGACCTGCGCGATCGGTCTCGGCAAATTTGTTGAAAATCCCGAGCGCTATCCCTACCTCACGCAGTACCGCGCACGGTAATGCTGCGAGAAGCGTGGCGATTTTTTCCACGGGTATTTGTAGGGGCGATTCACGAATCGCCCGAAGGTGCGACATCTCCCCGCGGCGAAACGGGCGATTCGTGAATCGCCCCTACTGGGATAACAACACCGTCACGGAGGAGGAAAACTAAGCCTCCTCCCGCCGTATACAAGAAAGGAGAACTACCATGGGCAACTTTTTCAAGAGCCGTGCCTTTATCGTACTGCTTACGCTGCTCGTCGTTTTGTGCGGCGTCCCCGCGATCCTCACGGCAATGGGGCAGGGCAACGCGGTCAAAGACGGCGTTATGGCGGTCGTCACGCCCGCAATGCGCGGCGCGCGCGCCCTTGGGGATGCGTTTTCCGGCTTCGGCGAATATTTCACCGAATTTGACCGCCTGAAAGAAGAAAACAAAGCGCTTGCAGAGCGCGTCAAGGAACTGGAGGAGCAGGTGTACAACGCCGAGCTGCTGGAGGAGGAGAACGCATGGATGCGCACCTACCTCGGCGCAAAGCGCGCGCACACCGACTTCGTGTTCTGTGACGCAAACCTCATCGGCAGCGAGACCGACAAATACATTTCCTCCTTTACGCTCGACCGCGGCAGTGCCTCGGGCATTGCGGTAGGCATGCCCGTGCTGACCGATGCGGGAGTCGTTGGCAGAGTGACCGAGGTCGGACTCACCTTCTGCCGCGTTTCTACGATCATCCAGTACGATTCCTCGATCGGTGCATACGTGGAGCGCAGCGGTGAGGTAGGCATCGTCAGCGGCGAATTTACCCGCCGCCGCGACGGGCTTTGCCTCCTCGAATACCTCCCGTTTGACGCGGACATCGCCGTCGGCGACAAGATCTACTCGAGCGGACTTGGCAGCGTCTATCCGCGCGATCTCTACATCGGTGAGATCGTCGAGGTCACGGGAGACCCCTACAACCACACCAAGGTTGCCGTGGTAAAGCCCGCCGCCGATCTTTCGACCATCACGAAAGTGATGATCCTGACCGACTACACAGTCTACACGGAGGAGGACTGACGATGCAGTTTATTATCCGAAAGCAGCCGATTCTCAAATCGACCGCGTATGCGGTGCTCTGCCTATGCCTGCTGCTCTTTTCCAGCTCGTTTTTCCCTGCGCTCAGACTGACGCGCGGCGCGCCCGTACTGCTGGTGGCGGCGGTTTCGCTGCTTGCCCGCTTTGAGGGGATATACTATGCGAGCTTTTTTGCGGTGATCTTCGGCGCGATCGAGGCATTCATGCTGGGAAAAAACACGCTCGTCTATCCCTTGTTTTATCTGGTGTTTGCCTTTGTCTGCGTCTGGCTGTTTGAGAACTTTTTTGTCAAAAATTTTCTTGCGTGGCTTGGCTACACCCTTTGCGGCATCGTAATTTATCTTCTGCTTTCGCTGTTTGCTCCCGTGTCCGATTGGGGCGTGACGGCGGCAGATCTCTTGTTTTACAGCACGCTCCCCTCGTTTGTTCTTTCGGCGGCGTTATCCCTGCCGCTGTATCCGATCTTTGCGGGGATCAAGAAAAAGACCGAGTAGGGGGATTGTTTCCGCGTCGGCGCGGAAACAGCGATATAAATCCCTTGCGGGATTTACGATATGCCCTGCGGGGCGCGAGGGATTTATAGCATATCGCAAGCACGTAGTGCTTATATCGTACCCGAGCATCGCGAGGGTATATCGCGCGGCATCGCCGCTAAACAGTACTCGGAAAGGAGACGCTAGCTTGAAAAATTTGCATACCTCTGTGCGCATTGCGCTGATCGGCATCGTGTTTGTCCTGATCTGCGTTTTCTACACGGTGGTGCTGGTCAATGTCCAGATCACGGGACAGGACTACTATGCCATCATCAAGGAGGAGACCGAAACGCGCTATGTCACGATCGCGGCAAAGCGCGGTGAGATCTACGACCGAAACGGCAAGGCGCTGGTCATCAACACCACAAACTATAACATCAATCTCGAATACGGCGCGATGCCGCGTGCGAGTGCTGATTTCAACGAGGTCATCCTCACCGCGCGCACCGCGATCGAAAACGCGGGTGCCGCCGAGCAGCTGACCGAACCCACCTTTGCTTTTACGGGCAGCTATCCGAACTACACGCGGGACGCGGAGTTTTTTGCAAGCACGACCAACCAGACCAAATTCAGCGCACTGCTCCGCCGCCTCGAACGGGATGCGGACATCACGGATGCGGATCTCCTCACCTTTTTGCGGCTTCGCTATGGGCTGATCACCTACAGCCGCGCTACTAAAACCTATACCGAAAACTATTCCGCCGCGGACGCAGACATTCTGCTGCGCACCCGCTTCGACATGGAATATATGCAGTTCAGCCGCGTGGAGCCGTATATGCTCGCGGAGAACGTCTCGCTTGCCGCGCTCACCTATGTGCAGGAGCTCTCGATCGGGCAGATCTTTATCACCGAGGAGCCCGCGCGTACCTATTTGTACGACGGCTATGCCTCGCACATTCTCGGCGTGATCGGCAAGATCCCCGCGGAAAAGGCGGACTACTACAAGGAGCTCGGCTACAGCGGGGACGCATACGTCGGCAGATCGGGCATTGAGCAGGTCTGCGAGGAGTATTTGCGCGGCGTGGACGGCACGATGCAGATCGTGGAGGATGCCTACGGCAATATCCTCTCGGAGACGGTCGTCAAGGAGCCGATCCCCGGCAAGGATGTTTACCTGACGATCGATATTGACCTGCAGATCGCCACCGAGGATGCGCTGAAGGACAACTTTACGGTGATCCACGAGATCGCCGCCGCAACCGAGGGCGAATTTGACGGCGAGGATGCAAGCAAGGGCGCGGCGGTCGCGGTAGATCCGAACAGCGGCGAGCTTCTGGCGATCGCGTCCTATCCCACCTTCTGCCTTTCCGACTATGTGAGCAACTACAAGGCGTACAGCACCGACCCCTTACAGCCGCTGTATAACCGCGCGCTCTCGGGTACCTACGCCCCCGGCTCCACCTTTAAGCCTGGCGTGGCGGCGATGGCGCTCGAGGAGAAGATCATCTCCACGGGCACGGTCATCGTGGATAAGGGTGCCTATGATTTCGGCGACTACAAGCCGCGTTGCTGGATCTATCTGCGCTTTGGCAGAACGCACGGCGCACAGAATGTTGTGCAGGCGATCCAGAATTCCTGCAACTACTTCTTCTACGATGTGGGCAACAAGCTCGGCATCGAGAAAATGAACGAATACAGCCGCATGTACGGTCTGGGGGTCCCCACGGGCATTGAGCTTTCGGAGTCGATCGGCGTGCTTGCCGGCCCCGATTACAGCGAGAGCGTGGGCAATCTCTGGAATCCCGGTAACACCCTGCAGGCGGCGATCGGGCAGTCGGACAACACTTTTACGCCCCTGCAGCTTGCCGTGTATACGGGCACGCTGATCAACGGCGGCACGCGCTACCGCGCCCATGTGGTAAAGGAAGTGAAAAGCTATCCGTCGGGAGAGACGGTGGAGAAGATCGAGCCGGAGATCCTGAATAAGATCGAATTTTCTGCAGGCGTCGTGAGCACGGTCAAGAGCGCGATGAAGGACGTAGTCGAGAGCGGCTCTGCCGCGCGTTTGTTCCGCGGCTATGACATCACGGTCGGCGGAAAGACGGGTACGGCACAGGTCGGCGGCGAGCGCAGCGACAACGCGCTGTTCACCGGCTTTGCGCCCTATGACGATCCGAAGATCGCGGTTGCCGTGGTCATTGAGCAGGGCGCAAACGGTACCGATGCCGCCTACACCGCCAAGGCAATGTACGATTGCTACCTCAAAGGGCAGAAATATGTGCCCCTCGAAGAGTAGGCGGCTGCGCCGCAGTGAAGAAGCAATAGTGAAGAGTGAAAAGTTCAGGTTGCTTTTTTGCGCAAAGGCGCAAAAAAGCTTCATTACCTATTCACTATTCACTCTTACTTTTTCCCTATAGAAAGGAGACTTCCATGACCAAAAAAGAGCTTGGCAAAAGAAGTGCGGCGGCGCTCGAAGCGCTGTATCCGGACGCGGTCTGCTCCCTCGAATACGGGGGCGAGGCGTGGAAGCTTCTCATCATGGCGAGACTTAGCGCGCAATGCACCGATGCGCGCGTCAATATCGTCTCGCGGGAGCTGTTCACAGTCTTTCCGACGCTCCGCGCGGTCGCAGAAGCCGACCTTGCGGCGCTGGAGGCGGTCGTCCGCCCCTGCGGACTCTATAAAACCAAGGCAAAGAGCATCAAGGAGACCGCTGAGATCCTTGTGCGCGACTACGGCGGCGAAGTGCCGCGGACGATGGAGGAGCTACTCACCCTCCCCGGCGTGGGACGCAAGATCGCAAACCTGATGCTGGGGGATGTGTTCGGTCAGCCAAGCATCGTTACCGACACGCATTGCATCCGCATCTGCGGTCGCCTCGGCTTTTACCCCGAGAGCGAAAAGAACCCCGCAAGGATCGAAAAGATCTTGGACGCGTGCATCGAAAAGCCGATCCAATCCGACTTTTGCCACCGCCTTGTGCTGTTCGGACGCGATATTTGCACGGCAAGATCGCCAAAATGCGGTGAATGTCCGTTAAATTCCTTCTGCAAGCATACAAAATCGCAAAAATAGTTTGCATTTTTGCGCATAGCGGTATATAATAAGAAAATAGTAACGAATATAAAGAGGAAAAAACTATGCAGCGAGTATCTA
>CAYQBT010000063.1:4983-8021 GCA_964415775.1 uncultured Lachnospiraceae bacterium | reverse complement strand
TGAAAACATTGAAAAAGTGTTCTTAAAGGGGTTCTATCATATGTGGCTTGGAGCAATTTGCGACAAGTCTGCTTCAGTACGCCGTTTTAGAAGAAATACGCAGGATGAAAAGATTAAGAAATTTATCGAACTTGATGATCTTCAACTGCTGATTGCTCAAATGAGAATTCGTGAAAAGCTCATTGAAAACTTACCTTCTTCTCATCGTATGCGCAAGGCGACTGATGAAGTGGCGATCCTTAATAAAGAACTCGGCAAGAAACGTAATATTATGCCTTTACGAAAACTCTTTAGGATGATACCGAATTTACTGATGAAGTTAAAGCCTTGCCTTATGATGTCGCCACTTTCTGTTTCCTATTTCTTAGAAACAGAAGCGTATCATTTCGACTTAGTTATCTTCGATGAAGCATCTCAGATCTTCCCTGAAGATGCAATCGGAGCAATCTTTAGGGGTTCTCAGGTGATTATTGCCGGGGATAGTAAACAATTGCCGCCTACAAATTTCTTTGCTTCTACAACAAATAATTTTGATGGTGATTACGATATTTCGGATGAGGAAGATTTCAGCGAAGTTATATCTGACTCTATCTTGGAAGAATCCGCATTGGTGCTACCTAACAGAACCCTTCTTTGGCATTATAGAAGTAAGCACGAAAATCTGATTGCTTTCTCTAACAGAGAAATCTATAAGAATAACCTGATTACTTTTCCAAACAGTATTAACAATGTACCTGATATGGGCGTTGAGTATATTTATGTTGAAGATGGTGTTTATGATCGAGGTGGCAAGAAGAATAACATTAGAGAAGCTGAAGAATGTGTAAGACTTGTATTTGAACACATTGACAAACATCCCGACCGTTCTCTTGGAATAATTGCTTTTAGTGAAAGTCAGCAGAGTGCAATCGAAAACGCAATTATTGATTACAGAGAAAGAAATCCGTTCTATGAGTGGTTCTTTGACGAGTCCCGTGATGAACCTTTCTTTGTTAAGAACCTTGAGAATGTTCAAGGTGACGAGCGTGATACGATCATCTTTAGTATTTGTTACGGTAAAGACAAAAATGGTGCAATGTATATGAACTTTGGTCCTGTTGGTCACAACGGCGGTGAACGGCGACTCAATGTTGCTATTACAAGAGCTAAATGTAACATCAAATTGGTTGGTTCTATTCTTCCTTCCGACATTGATATTAATCGTGCTAAATCTGAGGGCGCTCGTATGCTTCGTTCTTACATTGAATATGCAAGGAAAGGCGCCTCTACTCTAAGAACTATTGAAAGAGCCGAAGCATTCGATTCTGAAGATGATTTCTGTGAGGTAATTGTAAAATTCCTAGAGGATCACGGTTACATAATTGAAAAGCAGGTAGGCTGTTCTGACTATAAGATTGATATTGCAGTTAAGAACCCTAATGCTGAAGGCGAATTTATCGCAGGCATTGAATGCGATGGACTTTCTTATATTCACGCAAAAACAGCTCGTGACAGAGACCATCTACGAAGAAGCGTACTGCAAAATATGGGTTGGAATCTGTATCGTGTTTGGTCAACTGAGTGGAGCAGAAATCCTAAAAACGAAGGACAAGCTTTACTTGATTTCTTACATTCTGTTTATGACACAAATGGCAATATAATACACTCGATGAAACAAAGCAACTCTGAAGAAAGTGATATTTCAATAGAAACTATTGCCACAGAATCAAGTAAAGTAGCACAGGAGGTCTCATCTAATAACCCATACGGATTTGCGTTTTACCAAGAAGCAAATTGGTGGGAAACTAACCACTCTGGCTCAAGAGATAATTTTACTCGCATTAGCGAAAACATTTACCATATTGTGAACATCGAGCAGCCTATTCATTTAGAGATGCTCTACAAACGAATGGGACCTTCCTTTAGAACCGGAAAAGCTACTGATTCTGTTAAAAGAACAATTGACCAAGTAATTGCTCAAAAACTGAGTGGACGTGTAGTAGTGGATAATGACCGTTTTGTTAGACTTCTTCCATTGACACCCATTGTTGTTCGTATTCCAAAGGAGTATGAAACACCTCGACCAATCGAGTACATTCACACAGAAGAAGTGGCGATGGCAATGATAAAAATTATTGAGAGATCTTTTGGTATAATGGAAGAAGATTTGGCAAGCGAGTGCGCACGTGCATTTGGCTTTGAACGAAAAGGACCAAAAATAAAAGTGAAAACTGATGCAGCTATCAAGTGGTTAGTTGATAATAAACGTATCCGCATAATTGATAGAAAAGCACAGTTGATAGGAGATTAACTATGAGTAACAGAACTGAAATTAACCCTAATACCAATGCAACTGTAATCAATTCAGAGGTTGTTCAGGCAACGGCAATTAACCCCAATCTTGCTGCATCGTCAACAAAATTAGTAGCAGGAACACTACTCGCAGGCAAATACGAAATTGTTGAGCCTCTAAGCGTATCTACAGGTGAAGCAGATCTTTATGTGTGCAAATACGATGGTAAAGAATATGTTGCAAAAGTATATCGCCGTCAAAGAGCTGTAAAACCTGAAGTTATTACCGTCTTAAAGTCTATCTGTTCGCCTTATGTAGCTTCCTTGTTTGATACGGGAACATATAACAACTTGCCTTTTGAGGTGTTACCGTATTATAAGAATGGTAGCCTTCAGGGACGTCAATTCACGATGGAGGAATTGAAAAACACAATAATTCCTTGTATCAACGAAGCACTCAGAGTATTGCATCAAAACGATATTATCCACAAGGACTTAAAACCCTCTAATATTATGTTATTAGATGACAATAAGAGCGTGGCGATCATTGACTTTGGTATCAGTTCCGTAGTTGAACAAGGCAATACTGTTTTAGTTACCAAAACGGGTATGACACCGGAATATTCTGCGCCTGAAACATTCAAGAATCTGTTTTTGGAAGAATCAGATTATTATTCCTTTGGTATTACTCTTTATGAACTATATTGTGGATATACCCCGTATAAAAATATGAACGCAGAGGAAATTGCACAATTTACTGCTGTGCA
>CAYQBT010000063.1:0-4883 GCA_964415775.1 uncultured Lachnospiraceae bacterium | reverse complement strand
ATACCCCGTATAAAAATATGAACGCAGAGGAAATTGCACAATTTACTGCTGTGCAACGTATCCCGTTCCCAAAAGATATTCCGCAGGAATTGCAGGATCTGATTTCTGCCGTTACATATTTTGATATTACAAATCGTAACAAGAAGAATAATCCTAACAGAAGATGGACTTATGAAGAAGTCAATAGTTGGTGTAAGGGTAAAAAGCAAGTTATTCCTGGCGAAGGTACGGGTTTCGGCGCAGAAAAAGCTATTCCTCCATACACTTTCTTAGGTCAAGTGTATAAAGATGTTCCTTCTTTAATTACCGCACTTGCAAGCAATTGGAACGATGGCAAGAAACAGCTCTATCGTGGCTTGCTCTCCGCTTTTTTTAAAAACTTCAACCCTGAAATTGCGGGTTATTGTATTGATGCTGAAGAAGAAGCAACTCGTACTGCAGGAAAAGATGATATTATCTTTTGGGATCTTCTCTATAAGATTTATCCTGAGCTTAATGGGTTCTATTGGATGGGACAAATCTATGAGTCACTTCCTGCATTAGGTAGAGATATGCTTGAAAGACTTTGGAAAAATGATAAATCTAATTTCTCATATTGGGATGGAATCTTGGGAAACAAGCTTCTCACTAATTATTTGTCTAAAGTTAGGTCTAAAAATGACAACTTAGCAACGGCTTCTGCTGCACTCGAAACTTCTCATAATGTTGGAAATAAAAACAAACGTGACACTATGATGAATTACTATACAATAGCTTATTTGCTTTCCGGACAAAAGCTTTTTGCCATTGGCGAAAAGCGTCTGAAGAACGTATCTGAGTTGACTGCGCATATGAAAGGACTGCTTGATTCTTCTTACGAAGAATTTGAGGATTTCTGCCATTCTTTAATTGGCTATGATGACACCTTAGATGTTCAACTTGAAGCTTGGCTCATTGCACTTGGTAAGAGAAAGGAATTGGATGCTTGGCGTCATAGTCTTAACGTATAACGAGGTAAGGTGACTATGGAATGGATCTTTATAATTGCAATAGGCTTTATATGCTTAGCTTGTCCGATACTTATACTGCTCTATTTGCAATGGATGCCTTGGTATGTGGCGGTAGCGTTTTGCATTTGGCTTGTTATCTGTGTAGGAACAATAGCTTTGTCAAAGGAAAAAGATAAAAAATGGTATGAACGAATGGTGCCATCTTTTATTACAACATTTATCTTTACAGTTTTGTACCTCGCAGCAATGGATACAGACCACTATATGTTCGATGAAAACATCGGACTATGGGTGGTTGCTCCTACGCTAAGCCTTCCTGCGTTCTACCTTATTGGAATGTGGTTGAATGGTAAATGGCAAGCAAAGCAAGAAGCAAAGCGACAAGAATATAATAGGAATATTGATGATGAGATAAATGTAAAAATTGCTGAAATACAGAAGTTGGAACAGTCTATAAAAGCTAAAACAACCATTTTGCATTTTGATAAAATGTTAGAATTTTGCGGTGGGGATATATCTCGAATAGAAAATGATCCTAATATGAGCAATATAGCGAAAATTTCTGTGGAAATTAAGCTAAAGAAAAATGATGTAGTATTACTACAAAATAGCAAGAAAGAATAAAGAAATGTATGCGAGAGTAAAGCAATCTACTGAGAAAGTTGAGGATGAAGAATGCCAAATTCAAATTACAACGATATTACCGAATTGAATAATGCTATTCGTTTACTGAAATGCAATCTCAGTAACTATTTACACCAACTGATTTCTTCTGGTGAGCAGTCAGTTAGCGAAGCATATAAAGCCTATTTGATTGACACATTAAAGAAAAGTCCCGAACAAGTTATTTCGGATGCGTGTTCTGATTTACAGGAATTGATAAACACGGTCGAGGTGTATGGAAATCTAGCAAAATACATTAAGGCAAAAAATTCCTACGGTTCAGCAGTTGAATCAATATGCCTTTTGGTGAAAGAATTGTCAGGTGAAACACTCCTACCTCCTGAAAAATTTGAATCAAGCAAAGCAGAGATAAACGAGGCAACTGTCTTATTAGCTAAAAGCGGAATTACAACGGATTGGCTTGTTTCTCATGGGTTGGCAACAGAGCAGGAAACGGTAAAGATTCAACAATCAAAAAATGTAACGGGAATTAAGTATAAAAAGATCAAAAATGGCATCAAGATTGACTCGGTTGAATTAAGTGGTGGAATTGTTATCCCTGAATTCATTGATGGACTGCCGGTAGTAAAAATAGCTGAAAGAGCCTTTTATAAAAGGAAAGATATTACATCAGTTATCCTCCCTCGTTACATAAACGAAATCGAAGATGAAGCATTTTCTGAGTCAGGAATTGTGTCTATTAGTATTCCTGATAATGTCGAAAAAATTGGTGATCGAGCTTTTTTTAATTGCCGCCAATTGGAAAATATCATTTTACCTGAAAACCTTAAGTCAATAAAGTATAAGTCCTTTGGCGGATGTAATTTATTAACCAATATTGCTATTCCAATCAATGTTATAGCTATTGGAAATTCTGCTTTTGAACGATGTCGTAAGTTAAAGAAGGTTCAAATACCTGATTCGGTTGCAAGATTTGGTTATTGGGTTTTTGATTCAAAACCTACTATTTATTGTCACGAGAACACAAGAGCGAGTAGATATGTAACAGAAAATTATCTGCCGCCGAGTAAGCTGTATGAATTATTTGAAAAGGAGAAATAACTTATGTCAGGACCGAAAAGTTCAAGATATACATTAACACCCGAGCAAAGAAGAATCTTAGCCGAGCAGAGAGCTATTGAACGCAGGAAATCGGTTGCTTCGGAAAGCATCAAAAGGAATAATAAAAGACTATTACAGATTGGAAGTATGTTTTCGTCTGCGAAACAAGTTTGCGGAGAACTGTTAAACCGTTGTGGAAGTGACGGCGGATTTTCAGATAAGTTATTGGAATTGGAAAACGTGATTGCTCCGGTTGCACCCATTATTTCAAGAACAGATGATAATGACGTAAATTCTCTCGAAAGCACATCGAAAGAAGTAGCGGCAAGTCTTGCTAAGGCAGAAAAATTAGCGGCTGAATTGTCCTTAATTTCAGCAAAAAACGAGATGGCATTACAAACTTCATTAAGTGCAGATATTGACAAAGGTTTTAGTACATCCTTTACTGACATACAATCCGCTTCTCAGACAACAGCAAGCGAAAACAAAGCAAAGATTAGAAGTCAACTAATCGAAATGAAGAACAATCAAAATCTTTCGGAAGATTTAGTATCCGAATTAAGTGCAGCACTTTCTAAAGTTGATTTTATTGATGACGAAGCTTTTTTGAAGAACTATTCTTCTGTTACGGTTGCGCCGTTGCTCAAACGCTGCAAACAGTATTTAAGCGAATTTGAAATTTGTCACGAAGAATTTGAAAAACTCTATGCAGAATACATTGCGCTTTGCGAACTGTATTTCTATGTCGTTCAAGAATATCCGTGTTGTAACGCTTCGATTGAAGCTCTCAAATCTGAGATTAAGCGAATCAAAGAAGCCGTTGATGCTGATGATGAGCAGGCTTATATCAGTGATTGCTTAGACGAAGTAATGGAAGAAATGGGTTATACCGTAATAGGTAGTCGTGAAGTCACCAAGAAAAACGGCAAACACTTCCGCAATGAACTTTACACTTATGGTGAAGGTACTGCCGTAAATGTAACCTATTCTTCAGATGGAAAAATTGCAATGGAACTTGGAGGCATTGATGCAACTGACAGACTGCCTGATGACTACGAAACTTCTGCTTTATGTGAGTCTATGGAGCAGTTCTGTAATGATTTTAAGGAGATTGAAAAGCGGTTGCTTGCGAAAGGTGTTGTCCTTGCGGACCGAATTTCTTTACTTCCTCCAAGTGCCGAATATGCACAAATAATAAATACAACAGATTATCGAATGACAAAAAAAGCGGAAACATTGCAGACGAAGAAGCAACGAAGAAATACAACAAAGCGAAAAGCTTTGAGAAAGGAATAATAAATGGAAAAATATAAAATTTGTCCTTCTTGTAAGACGAAAAATCCCCCCGCACTATTTGAATGTATGAATTGCGAGACGGATCTTACCAGAGTTAAAATAACCGATGAAGAAACCGAAAAAACGAATGCGGGAAATGACGCGTCACAAGCGGATACACCAAAGAAAATGATTAGAGTCTGTGAGTGTGGAACAAAAAACGCACCGAATGCGCGTAAATGTAGTTCTTGTAACGAAGATATTTCGGATATTACGCCTACACCCGATACAGAGGAAGAGAAAGATACAACAACTTTTGTGTTAAGTAGCCTTGATGGACAGTATGCTTACAAGGTTACTGCCGATGAGATAACCATCGGACGTGAAAACACGATGAGTGAGTATCTAGCGGCAAAGAGTTATGTGAGTAGATCTCACGCAAAGTTAACGATGGTAAACAATGAATTATATATTGAAAATTTAAGCAATACGAACTTTACTTATGTCAACAACAAGAAGATAACTTGTAAAACAAAACTTCAGAATGGCGATGAAATTGGACTTGGGGGAACAAATTTGAATGGTAAATACCAAGAACAGGCTGCGTACTTCTTAGCGAGGATAGGACAATGTATGTAGCAAGAATCTTATATCCTGTAGAGGTTCTTGGTCCCGGCAAAAGAGTAGGTATTTGGTTTTGTGGTTGCCCTCGCCGATGTAAAGGGTGTAGCAACCCTGAATTGTGGGAATTTCAAGAAAGATATAAAACTGACCCTGAAATAGTTTTTGAATTAGTAAAAGGTATTGCCGAAGAACATCAAATTGACGGGTTTACCATTACCGGAGGCGACCCAATATACCAAGCTAGGGACTTAAAAAAACTTTTGTCCCTTT
>CAYQBT010000062.1:0-8030 GCA_964415775.1 uncultured Lachnospiraceae bacterium | reverse complement strand
GTCTTGCCAATCAGGTGCTTTGTCGTTTCATCATCCGGGTTGACCGCAACCGCCGTATCGCCGAACATCGTCTCGGGACGGGTGGTGGCAACCTCTACATAGCCGTCCTCGCCCTTGATCGGGTACTTGATGTGCCAGAAGCTGCCATCCTGCTCGCTGTATTCGACCTCCGCATCGGAAAGTGCGGTGATACAGTGCGGACACCAGTTGATAATGCGGTTGCCGCGGTAGATCAGACCTTTTTCGTACAGGTTGACGAACACTTCCTTGACGGCGCGGGAGCAGCCCTCGTCCATCGTGAAGCGCTCACGCGTCCAGTCGCAGGAGGTACCCAGCTTTTTGAGCTGGTTGATGATGCGATTGCCGTACTGATGCTTCCAGTCCCAGACGCGCTCCAGGAATTTCTCTCTGCCGAGGTCGTAGCGGGTGAGCCCCTCTTCCTTGCGGAGGTTTTCCTCTACCTTGATCTGGGTTGCAATACCGGCATGGTCGGTGCCGGGTACCCACAGGGTGCTGTAGCCCTGCATGCGCTTATAGCGGACAAGAATGTCCTGCAGCGTCTCGTCGAGCGCGTGTCCCATGTGGAGCTGACCGGTAACGTTCGGAGGGGGAATAACAACCGAAAATGCGGGTTTGCCGTCATTTACGTCGGGTGTGAAATATCCCTTTTCGCACCAATTCTGATAGATCCTATCCTCAAATTCCTTCGGAGCATAGGTCTTGGAAAGTTCCTTGTTCATAGAAATCTCCTTTGTATATGATAATGTTTTTAATTTTCACTAAAAAAGCACCCTGACAATCAGTCAGGGTGCTTAAAAAACACGGTACCACCTGAGCGTTTCACTCTTTGCCCATATAACGGTGGGCGATCGGCGGGTTCTACTTGCCAAATGCGTTCTTCCCGCGGCTCAAGGGCGACTTCATCCCTGTCGCATACGCGCCTTACACCAAATGGCACGCTCTCTGTAATGCGGTGGAGAGGACTACTACTCCCTGTCAAAGCATAGAAAAAGTTTAACACACTTTTTCAAAAATGTCAATTGCTTTGTTGCAAAATCTCATGGCAAAGCCATGTATATTCGGTCGTATAGTCTTCTTCGCTATGGTTGCAATGTCCCATCTCGGCATAACACTTGAGGGAAACGTCAAGTCCTGCCGCCTCCATTTCGGACGCCATCGCAAGGCCGTGCTTTTCCGGATGCAGCGTTGCATCCTTGAGCCCCATCGCAAAGCGATAGGGGATCCTCGGCAGCTCTGCAATGCGGTTAAGCGGAGATTTTGCCCGGATATATGCCGGAAAATCGGTACAGTCGCTCATTGCGGATTCAAAATAGGAGCGTGTGATACTTGTCTGCTTGTGGTCGAGCAGTTCATATTCCATATTGCAGCAGGGGCAGTTGAGTGCGATGCTTTTGACCTTGTGCTTACCCTCTATTGCATAGGTGAGTGCAGAATAGCCGCCCATACTGCCGCCGTAAATGCCGAGGGGAATATCCTTATCCAACTGATACAGATCTCTAGCAACATCCAACAGCGCGTCAATAAAGTCCACCGTCTTTTTATTCATCCACGACCAAGGGTTGTAGAAGGGAAAGATAAACAGGATACCGTTTGCGGTGCAAGCAGACGTGGCGACCTTAAAGACCATGTCGGTTGCAAGGTTGACCTTGTGTCCGAGGCCGTGAAAGCGCAGAACGATGCCGCGTACAGGACCGTGCAGTTCTGCATGATTGGTTGCACACATATCACTAAAGCGTTCGAGCAAAAATTTCTTATCCACTGTCATATACCTCTTATAGAATCGTCTCAGCTTTCTTTGGGCGATAGCCCTGCTTTTTCAGCGCCGCTTCGGCCAAGCGACGGCTTTCCATATCGGGGAAAATGCCAAACACGGTCGGGCCGCTACCGCTCATCATTGCCCCGATCGCACCATGCGCAAGCAAAAGCTCTTTTGCACGTTGCGCAAGCGGTCGGTGCGGCAAAATGGCTTCTTCGAAAATGTTGTACATATTCTTGGCAATGTCCTCGATGCAGCCTTTTGCAAGTGCCGCCACAAGCGCGTCAAACCGTGCGGCGTTTCTTGCCTCGCGCCCGCTAAAGTCGCCAAACTGCTTGTCCAGTTCGCCATACGCCCACGGGGTGGACACGCTCTCTCTGCTCGGTACGATGAGCAGCAGCAGCTTCGCACTGTTTTCGATCGGTCGAAGCACTTCGCCGCGTCCGGTGCAGACCGCCGTTTTTCCGTACAGACAAAACGGGATGTCCGATCCGAGCTTTGCGGCAACATCCAGAAGTTTTGCGCCGGTGAGGGGCTCACCAAACAACTTGTTTAAGGCGCGAAGCACTGCCGCGCCGTCGGTACTGCCGCCCGCCATGCCGCCTGCCACGGGGATCCGCTTTTGCAAGCGGATGCGCACCTCGGCTTTGATGCCGCTTTCCGCTAGGAAAAGCTCCGCCGCCTTGTACGCAATATTGCGCGCATCACATGGGATGTAGGGGAGATTGCAGGAAAGGAGCACGCTTGTTCCCTGTCCGCGCACGGCAGATACGGTCACGCGGTCGCACAAGCTCACGCTCTGCATGATGCTTTTGATCTGGTGAAAGCCGCTCCTTCCGTCCGAGAGCACGTCGAGGTACAAATTGATCTTGCCGTTCGCGCGTACCTCCATGCCGACTTTTTTCTTCATACCGCTCCCCTTGCACATAAAATTTCATTTTCATTATATACTCTCCCGTTACATTTTGCAATACAAAAACTTTTTTCGCGCAGAATATAATCAGGAGACTTGTCATCGGCAAAAATATGCTATATAATAATTGTGTAATTGTGTGAAGAATCTACCGCTAAAAGAGGTGAGATCATGTTTAAAATCGAGTGGACAAAACGGCATACGACGATTTTAGTCTATACCTGCTGTACCATTTTGCTTGCGATCCTTGTAGCGCTGGCGATTTTGTTTCCGCACGTGCTCGGCGGCATTTTACAGGGCTTTTTCACAGCGATCAGTCCGGTCATCTTCGGCTTTGTGATCGCCTATTTGCTGTACCCGATCTGCCGCTTTTTCGATACAAAGGCGCTTCGGTTCCTGCATAAAAAAAAGCCGCAGCCAGGGCTCACCCGCGCGCTGGCAGTCTTTTTGACCTTTCTCATCGTCGCGGCAGTGATCGCGCTGTTTATCGGCATGGTCGTACCGCAGATCAAGGCAAGTTATCAGGATCTTGAAAAAAAGCTGGACGGCTATCTGCTGAATGCTTCGGTACAGATGGAGGATTTCGTGGACGATCTTTCCCCCGATGGCGGACAAAGAACGCTCAACACGATCTTAGACATTGATCTTGTCTTTGACTCGCTCGAAAAGCTGCTGGACAACGCATTCGGCGCGATCGGCGGCATTGCCAACACGGTGGTCTCCTATTCCTCCAAGATCGTTACAATCTTTGCACGCATCGTCGTTTCCCTGCTCTTCGCCGCCTATTTTCTCTTGCAGAAGGAACGGCTGTTCACCGGCATCGCCGACCTCTCGCATATGCTTCTGCCTAAAAAGATCAGTAGCGGCGTGCACAAATGGCTTACCTTTACGCACGAGGCGTTCGGCGGGTTCATCGCGGGCAAGCTGCTCAATGCTTTTATTATCACACTGCTCAATTTCATCGTCTTCGGTCTTTGTGATATTCCCTATTATCCCCTGATCGCATTGATTACGGGTATCACCGATATGATCCCGTATTTCGGACCGTTTATCGGTGCGATCCCCTCAGCGTTTATCATTCTGATCGCCGATCCGATCAAGGTGATCTGGTTTGCGGTGCTGATATTGGTCATCCAACAGATCGACGGCAACTTTATCGGCCCGAAGATTCTCGGTGAAAAGGTGGGCATGGACTCTCTGCTCGTCATCGTGGCGATCACGATCAGCGGCGGACTCTGGGGCATTGTCGGTATGTTTATCGGCGTTCCGATATTCACGGTATTACAACAGGCGGTACGCGAAATTGTCAACAATCTCTTGCAGAAAAAAGGACTGCCGACCCAAACGGCAGCATACGGTAAGACGAGAAAGGGGGCGGCAAAATGAAATTTGAGAGAAACGCAAAATACAACACCTACGCGGTGCTCGCGCTGATCGTCGTTGCATTTGCCGCACTGCTGGTCAGCCTTGCGATGCACGCGGACGGCATCCGCGCCTTTTTCGGAAAGCTTTTCACGGTATTTGCGCCGCTTCTGTACGCGGGCATCCTCATGCTGATTCTGATGCCGGTCGTGGATTTCTTCGAGATTCGCTTCCGCAAGTTGCTGAAAAACCGCAAGAACTACGAGAAAAAAGCTTCGGCACTCGCGCTTGTCTGTGCGTATCTGCTGCTCATCCTCGTGCTGGTTCTGGCGGTGGTCATCGTCATCCCGCAGTTCACCACGCTGTATGAATTTGTGCTCGGCTCCACCGAGTACCTTGCCGCGCTCGACGCGCTGGCAAATGAATTTGCCGAAAACTCCGACCTGTTTGGTGAGCGATTGCTTTCGCTTATCAACAGTTTGAAAACGGCGCTGATGGATTCGCTCAAGGAGCTGCCGAGCCTTGTAACCAAGCTTGCCGCCGCCTTCAGCAACGTGATCTCCCACGTTTCCAACGGTCTGCTCGCGCTGATCATTTCGATCTACGCCATGCTGCGCCGCAGGTATCTCAAGGCGCTTTGCCGCAAGCTCAATGCCGCGCTGTTCAAGCCGCAGACGGAGGCGCGTATCGCCGACGTCTGCCGCGAACTGTATAACAACACCGTCTGGTTCTTCTCCGCGCGCGCATACAATTCGATCGCGGTGGCGGTCGTATTCTACGCCGCCCTGCTCCTCATGGGCTGCAAATTCCACTCGGTTCTCTGCCTTGTGATCGCGCTGTGCAGCTTCATTCCCATTTTCGGCATGCTGATCGGCGGTGCGATCGGCACGGTCATCGTACTGATCACTGACACGCACCTTGCAGGATGGTTTATTCTTGTGTTCTTCATCCTGATGATCCTCGATTATGCGTTCCTGCGTCCGCGCATCACCAATAAAAAAGTGCGCGTTTCGCTTGGCACAACGATGATCTGCGTGCTTGTCGGCTTCTTCGTTTTGGATTTTCTCGGTGCACTTTTCGCAGTTCCTCTGTATGTCACCATCCGCGACCTTTTCCTCGCATGGCGTGAAAAAAAGATCCAAAAAGTCACAAACGCCGAGCCGTAAAACAATAAAAAATGGGTTCCCGTAGTATGGGAACCCATTTTTGTTTATGTCTCACAATGCTTTTTCCAGATCTCCCATGAGGTGCGGCAATGAATGAATCTCCATTCCGTTTACGACATCTCCTGCACCAACGATAGCCTCGCTCCCATATCGCGTCTGATAGCGAAACTCCATAGAAACCGGGTGAACCAAAAGGATCCGCCTTTGCGTTTTTCTTTTCCACACATCCATGTAAGTATACTGAAAATCATAGTCAGGCATCCCCTTTGGCTTACCCTGTATCGGGAATTGAATGATCGCACCATTGGAAGTAACGGCAATGAATCTTCGAATGACATACTCGCCGTTTTCCAGCAGAATCAATATCGCAGAACGTTTTGGCATACCAAACAACTTAATCGCAAACACTTCGCTTGCGGTTTCTATGTAAAGATCGCACCTTTTTCCATGTTTACTGCCAAGAAACCAAAAAGGATGTGTTGCGTACAACCGATAGTCTTTTTTTTGGCATATCTTCTTGATTTTGACCATGCAGATCATTCTTTTAAAAAAGCATCGGATATGCGGAAATACTATAAAGGAGGCAACGATGCCTATCAGCGCATACCAAAATTCCATTTACATACCCTTCTTTCGGTAAGCAATATAAATCAGCGGCGTTTTACCGACGATCACGGGGTATGGCAAGAGATTTTGCTGCACAATAGCAAGCAGTTGGGCTTTTACATACGCGCCCATTGCTCCGGCATGCGTAAAATACTCCGCTTCATCCACATGCTTTGGCACTCGATTTTTCGTCTGCGACCAAAGCTTTCGCAAATCATCCAAAAGCAGACCAAAAAGCTCCTTTTCTATCTCTGCACAAACGGGATTCCAGTGCTCAGTGACTTCCGAAAATGGCAAGGCAGGAATATCCAGTTCGATCTCGCCGTCTTCCCTGCGCTTCAAGATGCAAAGCTTCTCGAATTCGGGGATCAGCTCATACAAAAGTGCATTATCGGTTTTTATGCCACATGGCAGAAAAGAAGCGTAAAACCGTAGAATGCTTTGCAAGGAGCATTTGTATTTAAACGCACCATATGCCCAATGCGCCTCGCCAAAAAGCGATTGACAGTCAAACATCTGGCAATCGAAGTTGCCGTCGTTATTTGCACTATAGCTGACGCATACGGGACCGGAGCCCCTGTATTGATTATCCCTTTTTTGCCCATGATCCGATACCGTTACTGTAGCCAGCCATCTGCCTGCGTCCGGACGCTCGGGCGGTTGTTTCGGCTCATTTTCTCTCTTCGGTCGGCTTTTTTCCAATACTTTACTCAGGATCTGATTCATAACAAACAGAAGCATTGTTGCCTTTTGCTTATCCGACATCCGGGCAAAATCCTCACGCCTTGTCAGCGGTTCAAGACGCTTCCAGGCAACATCCCATACGCGCAAGGCATATTTCTCCGCAAGCTCCTCCTGCGCGGGAATATTTCCAAAGGAGTCCTCGTATTTTTGCACGAAGCAACGGGTATAGACCAGTCCTCCTGCCGTTCTTCCCATCAGCTCACCCTGAATTAAAATATCGATGATCGGTTCAATATACGCGCTCGGCATCCCCATCGTATCGGCAATACCGCGTACGGATACAGGATTTTCATACGCAAGATGCAGAATATTGGCTTCAATATCCGAACGCATGAGTGAAAACGGCTCCCCGTTGAGTCCGCCGCTACCCCATATACCAATGGACGCTACTTTAGGTTCATAACTGATCTGCGAATACTTTTCCATATTTTCAAGTCCCTCTTTGATCTGACCGCGAGCCGTAGAAAGGCGCGATAATACCGTGCCGCGCGGAATACCAAGCTCCCGTGCGATCTGCTCTACCGTTTGTTTGCGAACATAATGGCGAACAGTAACTTCCCGATAAATGCGGATCAGGCGTCCGATCTCCCGGCGAACCGATTCGTGTTCCGCACTCTTGCGCTCCGCTTCTTCCTTTTCTTCGATCTCGTTACAAGTCCCGCTGATCACACCATCAGAATACTCCACAAGCTCTGCCTTGTACTTTTCGCGAAGCCAAGCATTGTACTTGTTTTTAAGAACTGCAGATAAAAATCCCTTTGGATATTCTACCGCCTCGCCTTTATGGATCTTTATGATCAATACCGTAAGCGTGTCCTGTACCAATGTGTCTATCTCTGCGCAATCGCTATACTGCCTTTCGGCAAGCCCGTATAAATACGCAAGGTATTCGCCGCACTGTTTTTCAAAATCTTTATCAAATCCGATCATAGAGGTTCCTCCTTTCTGCCGTCATCGGCTGTTTTCAACCTATTCGTTGCAGAAAAATACGTTTGATTCGCTGTTTCAATAAAATTATATCATAAAATTATAAGTCGGTCTATATAGAAGATGCCCCGCGCAAGGCGGGGCAAAGATCATTTGCAATAGCCGCAATTTTTAGCAACGTTGACAAGTCCGACGCGCTCGCAAACGGCTACGCCGAGAGGCGATTCATCTTCGTCGGCGTTGGCATTGCCAATGATAGCGTTATCTTTGAGACAAAGATCAATAGCATACTTCCACATAAGCGCAACAGCTTTTTCATCTTTGGCAAACATTGCACCGATATCGTATTTTCTGAGCTCTCGGACTTGATCAAGCGTTGGCATGGAAATGCCGATCAATTCCCCATCTTTAAAAGCCCCTATCGGTTTCATGCCGGCATTGCCTTTGCCGTCAAAGTGAGTTTGGATCGCTTTGACATGACATGCCGCACATCCGCCGTTTTGCTTGAACATCTTGACTGCCGGCATATCCTCGG
>CAYQBT010000061.1:0-8131 GCA_964415775.1 uncultured Lachnospiraceae bacterium | reverse complement strand
ATGGTTTATGCGGACAGTCGAGGACGCCTGTCCCTACAGTTCGCGGTTTTCGATTTGCGCACATAAACCTATTTATTCTTGATCTTCTCCCAGTATGCCTTTGCAGCTTGTTCGGTTTTGTTCTCGCCGTATTCGTAGTACTTTTTGCCGGCAAGGTCATTTGGCAAATACTGCTGTTTTACATAGTGATCGGGATAATCATGCGGGTACTTGTAGCCCTTGAACAGCGGCGACTGCAAATGCACGGGAATATCCTGTCCAAGTCCTGCAAGAAAATCCGCTTTCGCGGCGGCATACGCATCGTGCGCGCTGTTGGACTTCGGCGCGGTGGCAAGCGCAACTGTGAGATTGGCAAGCGGGAGTGATGCCTCGGGCAGGCCAAGCTCCTTTGCCGCATCGGTGCAGGCTTTGGCAAGGATCGCCGCCTGCGGATAGGCAAGTCCCACATCCTCAGACGCGATCACAAGCAGTCTGCGGCATGCCGAAAGCAGGTCGCCGCCCTCTAAGATCCGCGCCAGATAGAAAACCGCCGCATCCGGATCCGAGCCGCGAATAGACTTTTGCAAGCAGGACAAAAGGTTGTAATGCACATCCCCCTGCCGATCGAAATTGCCGGTGAACGAGGGGGTGAATGCGTGTACATCTGCCTCGGTGATCGTCTTTTTGGCGATCGAATATACATTCTCCAGCACGCCAAGCGACGAACGCACATCGCCGCCGCCGACACCCGCGATGAAGTGTAAAGCGTTGTCCTCGATCGTCACTTCCCTGCCACTTTCGGCATTGAGCGCATCCAGACCGCGCAGGAGTGCCTTTTCGATGTCCTTTGCGGCGACCGGCTTGAACTCAAACACCGCGCACCGTGACAAAATCGCGTTGTAGATGCAAAAATAGGGATTGTCTGTTGTGGACGCGATCAGCGTCACGCGCCCGTCCTCGATAAATTCAAGCAGCGATTGCTGCTGCTTGCGATTGAAATACTGGATCTCGTCGAGATAGAGCAAGGTACCCTTTGCACCAAACATATTCTGCGACTGGGCGATCACATCCTTGACGTCCGACAAGGATGCCGTGGTCGCATTGAGCTTGTAGAGTGCCATACCCGACTGCTTGGCAACGATGTTCGCCGCCGTGGTCTTACCCGTACCGGGCGGGCCGAAGAAGATCATATTGGTGACTCTGCCGCCCTCGAGCATTTTACGGACAACGCCGTTTTTGCCGAACAGATGCGTTTGCCCCACCATATCGTCTAAGTTCTCGGGGCGGAGCCTGTCCGCAAGCGGTTGATTCTGCATATCCGTGTCCTTTCTAATTCATTGTCGTTTCGCTTGTATCCATCACGCGGGCAAGCCGCTCCCGAAGAAGCGGAAATGCAGACAGCGTCGGATCGCTTTGCAGCAGCTCGGTTGCCGCTTCTCCCGCCGCCTCAGGCAGCGTAGAATCGCCGCAAAGCGCCGCCATACGAAAATGCGCGCCCTCGCCGCTCTGCCTTGCGCCGTCCGTACCGAGAAAATCCCCGGGTCCGCGCATACGCAGATCCTCCTCGGCGATGACAAAGCCGTCATTTGTTTTTGTCATGAGCTTAAGACGCTGTTTTGCGGTCTCCGCCTCGGTATCGGATACAAGCACGCAATAGGACTGTCTTGTTCCACGTCCGACACGTCCGCGAAGCTGATGCAACTGGGACAGCCCGAAGCGCTCGGCATTCTCCACGATCATAAGCGTCGCATTCGGCACGTTGATGCCGACCTCAATGACCGTGGTGGATACCAATATCTTGATCTCACCCGCCGCAAAGCGGGACATAATACTGTTTTTTTCTGCAGGGCGCAGTTTGCCGTGTATGTAGGCAACATTTGCGTCCGGGAAGCGCGCAGCAAGCTCCTCGGAAAAGGCGACCGCGCTTTTCAGCGGCGGCTCATTGCCAAAGATCTCGCCGAATGCGCTGACCGTAGGCGCGCCCTCGTCGGCATCGTCCTCGGGCGGCTCCACCGCAGGACAGACCACGTACACCTGTCCGCCCTCGCCGATCTGCTTCTCGATAAAGCCGTTCAGGCGCGCACGGTAGGTTTCGTTCACAAAGAAAGTGCCGACCTTTTGTCTGCCCGGAGGCATTTCGTCGATGCGGGAGATCTGCAGATCGCCGTACAGCACAAGCGAGAGCGTGCGCGGGATTGGCGTTGCCGTCATAACCAGCATGTGCGCGCGCGGACTCTTGGCAAGCAATGCCGCACGCTGTGCGATACCGAAGCGATGCTGTTCATCGCAGACCGCAAGTCCGAGTTCACGGAAGAGGACATCCTCCTCGATCAGTGCGTGCGTGCCGATCACAAGGTGCAGACTACCATCCATAAGACCAGTCTTGATCCGCCGCTTCTCGGCGGCGGTGGTACTGCCCGTGAGCTTTGCAACGTTGTAGCCAAGCGACGTAAACTGCGGCGCGAGATCGGCATAGTGCTGGGTCGCTAAAATTTCGGTTGGCGCCATGAGAAGCGCCTGCATACCGTTATGCAGGGTAAGATAGATCGCCGTCGCCGCGCAGACCGTCTTGCCGCAACCGACATCACCAACGAGGATGCGCGACATACGCGGCGCGTCTCCTCCTTCTCCCGCGCTCATATCGCGCGTGATGTCTGCTACCGCACGGTTTTGTGCGCCGGTCAGAGCAAACGGCACGGTGGCAAGGAATGCCGAAAGATTGGTATCCGCCATGCGTGCGGCAACACTTTTTGTCTGCTTTGTGCGCATCAGCCGCACAGCAAGCGCGGTCTCAAACAGCTCGTCAAATGCAAGACGGCGTGCGGCGCGGTCGAGCGCGGCAAGTGTGTCGGGGTTGTGGATATTTTCGAGCGCGTAGGTCAGCGTGGCAAGGCTGTATTTCTCGCGCACCGCATGGGGCAAGGCATCACAAAGCTCGCTCTTGCAGAGCGAGAGCGCCTGCCGCACGCATTCGCGCAAAACATTTTTGTTTAGCGGAGACGCAAGACGGTAGACCGCATAGAGATCGGGGAGCGGTTTTGCCTCGTCATACGGCTCGGCAATAGGACTCGTAAGCGTGTATCTGCCCAGTTTTTCGGTCAGTTTACCGTAGAAGCGGTAGACCTCGCCGACATGGAATTTCTCCCGCATGTACGGCTGGTTGAAGTAGGTGATCTCGACATTGCCGCTGTCATCAAACGCGCGGAATTTCACCACATTGAGACTGCCGCGCAGACGCGCAAGCTTCGGCTCAGTGGCGACCGTCAGCACATAGGACTGCGGCATGCCTACCTTGCCGTCAGCAAGCGCCGTCACAACACCGCGGTTCTCGTATCGGGTGGGAAAATGGTAAAGCAGATCCGCAAGCGTGCGAATGCCGAGTTTTTCAAACGCCGTCTCTTTTACCTTGCCAATGCCTTTCAGCTTGGCAACAGAGAGATCCAAATTTGCCATTTTTTCACCTTCCTTAAAACCGCAGTCGGTACAGTATTTCCTTTCCAGCAAGGGTATCCATGCCGAAATACGCGAGCACGGCTGCATAGCCGTTTTCTTGCACAAGTGCCTGCACCGAACCGCCGTAGTAACGTGGATCGATGCTGTCTATATCAAAATGCCGCGCCAGAAACGGCACAAGCGAGTCTCCGTAGCTGTCGCAAAGCAAGAGTAGCCTTTGCCGCTTGCCGTTTGGCAGAGTGATCCGCGCATATCCGGCGTCCGCAATTGGGAACACGCCGTACGGATCGGCAGAATACAGCTTTTCCTCGTTGTACAGCCCGTACTGCCGTTCACCGCTGTCGAGATTTTCCAAAAGGGACTCGCCATCCTCCGCGTAGCGGAACAGGGTGATCCTATCCTGTGTCTCGCACAGCATTTTCCGCGCATCACTGCCCGAAAAATCACTCTTGACCACGCCGACCGAAAAATCCTCGGTGGTATACGGCTCTATACCAAGCGTCGGGGCGATCGCGCAGTAGCAATAATAACTGCCGAGCGAGGTCAGGTGGTGATCGCCGCGGTAATAGATATACTTTCCCTCACCGCCGCGCCGCCATAGCGTGGGTATGAGATCCACCGTTTGCAGACCGCTCTCGCGGAGAACTGCCCAAAGATCCTCCCGCGCGTCCTCGTAGAGCCGCGGCAGATAGGTATGCAGCACATCGGTTTTCGCGCCGACGACCGCTGTATACACGGGGGTATCCACGCTATCGGCAAATGTCCGCAGGGCACTCAAATTCTTTGCAAGCGTCTCCGCACTTGTGGGCTCGTTTGAAAAAATATATCCGCTCTGCCCGAGGAACGCACCCGCAAACTCATTTTTTCCAAGCGCAAGCGACAGATTGCGGCTTAGCCGAAGCAGACTCTCACGCAGGGGGAGACGATCGGTAAAATACCCGTCGGGTGCGGCAAGCGAAAACGCCGTATACGCGCGGTTCTCGCTCGCAAGGATCTCCCCGTGCGGTGCACGAACGATGTAAAACAGCAAAAGCAACAGTAGCAGCAGCCACAGACGGCAAAAAATCTTCTCCCCCATACCGCCACCGTTAGAAGGACGCATACAGAAAGGGCTGATGCGCGCCGACAGCAAGACAGGAAAGCACAAGCACAAATGCTACCGCCGCAAGCGGATAGACGAACACCTTTTTTCGCCGATAGAGCGCGGTAAGCGCGTCTCGCAAAACCGGCGTGGCACAGAATACTGCAAGGCATACAAAGGGGGCAAGCCGCACGCAATGGTAGAGATCGGCACGGCAGTAGAGCAGCGTATTGCCAAGGCAAAACAGCCGACCGAAAAACGCGATAGCCGCCGCGGGTGTCTTTGCGAAGAAGAATACCCAGCCGACCAAAACAGAAGCGAGTGTTGTGACATATCCGAGCCGCATGCCTTTCGGCAAAAGCAGTTTTTCCGCGGCGAGCAGGCAAAAGAACCAACCGCCCCAAAGCAGATAGCAAAGCGTACTGCCGTGCCAGAGTGCCGAGATCAGCCAAACTGCCGCAAGGGACAAAAGCATGCGTCCCTTGCCGCTTCGACTGCCGCCGAGCGGGATATACACATAGTCGCGCAGCCACGTTCCAAGCGAAATGTGCCAGCGACGAAAGAACTCGCCCACCGAGCGCGCAAGATAGGGATGGTCAAAGTTTTTCGGCAGGTCAAAGCCAAATATCGCCGAGATGCCGATGGCAATATCGCTGTACCCCGAAAAATCAAAGTAGATATACAGCGCATAGCAAACCAGTGCCGACGCCGCCGAAAGCGCGGTGCCGCCTGCGTAGAACTGCCCGAAAGCGTCATAGAGCGCGTCGGCAAAGAAAAGCTTTTTGAGCAGTCCCGCAAGGGATAGAAAAATACCGCGCTCGATCAGCGGATAATGCACAGGCTTGTCAAAACTACTCTGCACCTGCTCCCACCGTGTAAGCGGCCCTGCCGTGACACACGGAAAAAACAGCAGAAATGCACACAGACGCAAAATGTTTTTCTCGCGGTGCCCGTCATGGAGATACGCGGCGGCGCGCAGGACAAAGAAGGATACGCCCACCGCCGAGATACCCGAAAGCCGCAGAAGCGGCAAGATCGAAAGAATACAGAAAAAACCGACGCGCGGCGGCAGATACGAAAGCCCGTATGTAGCGAGTGTCAGAATCGGCAGAACAAAGCAGAACTTGCCCGCACTGAGCGCGTAAAACGCAAGATTGATCGCGCAAAGCGCGATATACCGTGCCCGAAGCGGTACGGCGTAATATACGGCGACGAAAATCGGCAGAAAGCCGAGCAGAAAAAAGGCGGTGTACAGCGTCACTTGCAGATCTCTCTTTCCAAATGTACTGTACAATGTATATTATTTTTATTATACATGAATACCGAAAAAAAGGAAAGACCTTTTTGTCTTTTTCACGAAAGACAGTTGCAAAATTTAAAAGAATCGGGTATACTATATGTATCAAGGGAGGGATATACATGAACGAGAAGATCACGATCGCAAAAGTCAAGGCAAAGCGTTTTTGCAAAAAGGCAAAAAGTGCGCTGAACCGTCATTTCAACATCACACTTTCGCTGAAGCGCAAAAAGGATTCCGAAAATCCTCTGCTCTCGGTCAATGTCAAAGGGGAGATCCCGCGCGAGTTCGTAGCCTTCCTTGCCATCCTCGGCGGTATTACCCTGCTTTTCGGAATCTGGAAACTGATCAAAAAGATTATAGGATAAAAACAGGCGGATGAAACTTCATCCGCCTGTTTTGCTTATTTAGAATACTTATCATATTTAGATATGATATCATCCGGTCTGACCGCCGATTCATCTACATGCCACTCGTCTTCTGTATATTTGTAACAGTAAACCCCGATATCACCGGACTGGATCCAAATGTTGTAGGAATCGCTTTCCCAACAGTTCCCCCAAAAATCCCTGGCCCGAGCCGGATTAAAGGAATACACGAGTTCGTCGCTCGCGGTCAGATACACAGATACAATGATCTGCTCCGCGTGTTCTGTTTCTTTCACCGTTTGTACAGCATAAAATTTTTCATCATAACTGAAAGCCGTATCCGGTGTAAAACTTCCCCATTCTTCTGCTTGCACCTCACGGCTTTCACACCCAGCCAAGACAAATAGCAGAACACATATACCGCATATCCATTTTTTCATATCAATCAAACAATGCCTTTACTTCTGCTGGGACATAGCCTTTCGGGAACAGGTAGACACGCTCGACATAGCCATACTTGTCATAAGCCTCTGTCACCGCAACTGCACCTTTACCGTCATAATATGTAGTAGACACGGTCTCTCCGTCCTCTGTCGGAGAATAGTCGCCGTAGCACAGGCGCAAAATATAGTCGGTATCTATCGCAAAGAAGATATTGTTTCTGGTGGTGCCGTACATATTGTACTGCGCAAGCCGAAGTTCAAGCTCCTCGGCAAGCCCCGGCGAGATCTCTTCATACGGATACGCGCCAATATCCGAGGTGGCATACCCTGCATGTCTTCCGGTCGCTATCAACTCGCGGGTATCGTAAACTGCCGCAAATGCAAGATCTGCAGTGACCTCAGCATCGTCCCGATACATCGTAGGATTCTGATACGTGGGCATGATCTTGAGATACTCGATCGTCTCGGTCATATCCGCATATACGGGCAGCTCGGACAGATCGTAATCCCTGGTTCCGATCAGCTCGTACAGACCGTAATACATACCGTCATCGTAGATAATATCATACAGCTCGATCGTTGCCACAACCGGCTTGGAAAGTCGCTCGTAATTGGCTGTACCGAACTCCTTGACATACAGCTCACACAGTTTCATCAGCGAAACATTTTCGTACTCGGTGCGTCCGCTTTGCGTGCGAACATGTACGTCTACCCGCTGACCGCTCTCGGCGATCTCCAAGATCGCATCGGTGACCGCCTTATAGATCTCTGCCATACGCGCGTCATTTGCGTACAGCCGGAGGAACTCCTCTGCCCCCTCCGTGTACTTGGAGATTCGGTAATCCCGTGCAACCGGAATTCCGAGCTTTGTATACAGCACGGTGCGAACGGTAAAGGTCGTTTTACTGTTGTCGGAAGAGGGATTAAGCGTGCCTTTTCTATTGTTTTCACGCTGATTCTTGAGCAGTCTCGAAAGTGCCGTCAGGATCTCTGCATCCGTAAAACGCTCATCCTCATACTGCGCATTTGCGATACGGATATCGGCAAAGGCAATGTTATCCTCGGCAGGGATATACTCGTCATAGTTAAAGATATCAAAGCCGACCACTGTTACAAACAGCACAAATGCAACCGCAAAAATGATCAACCCTTTGATGCCCTTAAACATGGCTTTCGGCGATTTTGCAAGAATGGTGTTAAACAGCATAAAGCTGAGCACCGCGCCGCAGATAAAGCCGAAGAACATATGGAAAACGCTATCGCCGATGGCATAGAAGAAGAGTCCCGCAAACATGGTTACGGTAAACATCAGCATAAATTTCAATACCGTACCGAGTTTTTTAAACAGGATCGGTCGCTCGGAATTTTCGATCGCGCGTCTCCGATAGATCGCCATGCCGCCGAGCAGAAGCGCGGCACAAACGAGCACAGCAAGAAGCGTCGGGAGCACTTTAAACTCGCCCCAATAGTTCCACCCCGCATAGAACACAGGCGACAGCCATTGCAGAAT
>CAYQBT010000060.1:0-8171 GCA_964415775.1 uncultured Lachnospiraceae bacterium | reverse complement strand
TTCCCGGTTGAACTTGGTGCGGTGCTTTCCGCGCTCATTCTTGCATGGCTGTTCCGCAAGGAAAAAAAGTCCATTCCGAAGAGCGGTCAGCGCACGAAGGTCACCGACTATATACCGACGGTTCTGCTCGTCGGTACGGTCGTTCTTTTGATCGTTGCATCCTTTATCCCGAACAAACCGAGCATCACCAACGGTTTGATCTGCTGTGTGCTGATGGTGATCGGTTTGATGTATAACTACATAAAGAAGGGCACGCTTTCCGCGGTTGTGGATCCGCTGAAGACGATCGATTTTGAAACCATCGGACTGCTGACCGGTCTGTTCCTCATGATCGGCGGTATTTCGGCAAAGGGCGTCATTGACGCGGCGGCTGACCTTTTGGCATCGCTCGGCGGTGGCAATGTATTCCTGCTGTACACCATTATCGTGTGGGCATCGGTGCTGATCTCCGCCTTTATCGACAACATTCCCTATGTTGCGACTATGCTGCCGATCGTGACCGGACTTGCGGCGACGCTGAATATCGATCCCACCGTGCTCTATTTCGGACTTCTGTCCGGCGCAACCCTCGGCGGCAACATCACGCCTATCGGCGCGTCTGCCAATATCACCGGTATCGGTATTCTGCGCAAAGAGGGCTACGAGGTAAAAAACAGAGACTTCTTCCGCATCGGTATTCCGTTTACCCTTGCAGCCGTGATCCCCGCATATATCTATATTTGGATCATGTATCATTAAATGAAACAAAGCGGCTTTTTGCCGCTTTTTTTTTTACCGCAGACTCTTGTGTTGGCTTGCCAAAACTCCTATACTGTTTATAAAAAAAAAAAACGACAGGAGAGACCGCATGGAAAAGGCGATGCGCAATGAGAAGATCGACGCGCTGAAGGGCGTGGCGATCTTGCTTGTGGTCCTCGGACACACGATACAGTGTGGTGGAGGCGAACGGTATATTGCCGACCAGATGTTTTTCGAGAACATCTGGTTTATGGGTATCTATGCCTTCCATATGCCGCTCTTTATGCTCATCAGCGGATATTTGTTTGGTTTTTCCGCATCTCGGCATAGCCTTTGGCACAATCTGAAAACCCGATTCACCTTGCTTTTTGTTCCCATTATCACCTGGAATATTCCGATTTTTCTCGTGCACCTTATTCGGTGGGGCGATTATTCGATCGGCGCAATCGTACGGATGTTTTTGCGCACGGCCGTGAACAGTATGTGGTTTCTTTGGGCGATCCTGCTTTGCTCGCTGATCGTGCTGGCTGTGCGCTATCTTCTGCGCGATCATGTGCTTGCCTATCTTGCGGTATTCGCGGTGACCTTTTTCCTGCCCGATGTCGGGGATACCGAAAACTACAAATTCATGTATCCGTTTTTCGTGATCGGGTATCTCTATAGCTGCTACGGCGCAAATGCTAAGTGCCTATCAAAACTGCTGAAGATCTCCCACGGATGGCGTCTTGCGGTCGGCGGCACTCTGTTTCTTGTGTTGCTTGCATTTTATAACCGTGACTGCTTTATCTATACGAGTGGGTATTATATTTTTAGCGGTGGTACACCGCTAAAGCAACTTGGCATTGATCTCTACCGATTTGCGATCGGGTTTGTCGGTTGTGTATGTACAGCTGATCTTGTTTGCGGTGTCTACGGTAAGTGCCCTAAGTGGATTCGGTCGTCACTTTCCTGCCTTGGCAGAAACTCACTCGGCGTGTATGCAGTATCCAGCTTTGTGTTTATGATCCTGCCCGATATTACCGCATGGATGCAGAGATTGTATGGCAGTGTTGTACTGCTTGAAACGGCGCTCATCACGCTGTTTTGTCTTGGTTGCTCGGTCATTCTGCGAAAAATCAGAATAACCAACGTTTTACTCCTCGGCGGACGAGGATAAGACAACAGTAAGGGGGATGTATATGCATCAATGGCCGGATCCGAAAGCGGTGGAGGAGTCGTTGTATTTACGGGCAAAGCGCAAAGATCCGCCTTCCACGGCTAAGAAATTTACCGCTTATTATACTAAAACTATTTTTATTCTTTACGGCTTTTCGATTTCTTTCTGGGCATTTTGGACATGGACTTTTCACAGGGCGGGGGAAGAGGCACTTTATACGATATGTGCGCTTCTAATTGCTGCGCTGCTTGGAATAGTGGTATACTGCTTGACGTACCGCTACTATATTGACGAAGACGGATTGACTGTTGTTTATTTCGTCTTTTTCGCAGAAAGGTTATTTGGAAAGATGTCGCATCGTATTACGTAAAACGAGTACATCCTCGCCTTTCAACTTTTGAACATGAAAAGTATGTGCAAAAAGTGCGACTGCGGTATAAAAGAGGAAAGACCGTCTTTCGCTGTACATATGCCCTTGTGGGAGCGGATATGATCTTGAGAGTTGCCAAACGAAAAAACATAACGAGAATCAAATAGGAGAATCTATCATGCAATATACAACACTTGGAAAAACAGGCATTCGCATTTCGCGGCTCGGCTTTGGCGGTATTCCGATTCAAAAAATTGACGCCGCAGGCACGAAAGAACTCTTTGTGCGACTGCGCGAGGCGGGTATCAACTACGTCGATACCGCACGCGGCTATACCGTCAGCGAGGAATACATCGGTGAAGCGATAGAGGGAATGCGTGAGCATTTTGTGCTCGCCACCAAGAGCATGGCACGTACCAAAGAGGCGATGGCAAAGGACATTGACATAAGCCTGAAGAATCTGCGCACCGACTATATTGATCTGTATCAGGTACATAACCCTACGCTCGAACAGCTTGAACAGGTGATCGCGGCGGGCGGTGCCATGGAAGCACTGCTGGAAGCCAAAGCGGCAGGGAAGATCGGGCACATCGGTGTGACCGCACACTCGACAGAGGTATTTGAAAAGGCGCTTTCTCTCGACTTTGTAGAAACGATCATGTTCCCCTACAACATCGTGGAGACGCAGGGCGAAGCCCTGATGCAAAAATGCACCGAAAAGGGCATCGGTTTCATTGCGATGAAGCCGCTTGCAGGCGGCGCGCTGGATGATGCAACGCTGGCAATGCGCTTTATTGCAAAGAATCCCCATGTCACCGTGGTGATCCCCGGCATGGCAGAGGTAAAGGAGATCGAGCAGAATCTTGCGGCCGTATGCGATTCTTCGCCGCTGACCGATGTGGAGAACGCGAAGATCGAGGAGATCCGCGAGACGCTCGGTACACAGTTCTGCCGCCGTTGCAACTATTGCGCACCCTGCACAGTGGGCATCAATATCCCCGGTGTATTTCTGATGGACGGCTACCTCACGCGCTATGGGCTCGGCGACTGGGCAAAGGCGCGTTATGAAGCCATGGAGAAAACCGCTTCCGATTGCGTTGGATGCGGCGTGTGCGAAACCCGTTGCCCCTATCAGCTTCCCATCCGTGCGATGCTGAAAACCGCGGCAGAAAAGTTTGGAAAGTAAGGTGCAGGTTGACATGAACAAATTTCCGATTCGTATTCCTGTTTCCAAAAGTATTATTGCGACTACGGTTCTATTTACCTTGTTTGCGGGAATCATTGCCTACGGCATAGTTTTTTTGCTGACCAATACCATTCTCATGGATGATGAACCGATGCCCTTTGGGCTCAAACTTATCTTTGCGGTTCTTTTTTCTGTCGTAGAGATTGGAATCTTAAACATGGTAATCCGGCTCTGGGTGCGTATTTTCGGCAAAAAAGGCGCGATGACCTTGACGAGCCGTGGCATTGAAGATACATTTATGATATTTACTGTATTTGCATTTTGGACGGTTCTGCCTATACGGTGTATCCCGTGGGAAGCAATCAGCGAGTTTGGAAAAGAGGAAAACATGCTCTTGGTAGACGCAAGCAAGTTGTCGAGCGAAAATGCGGGATTTTTCGCGAGAATAATGCTGCGATTTGGTGGTTTTTCTGCACGTGTCGGAAAAATCACCGAGCAAGAGATTTTTGAACTGCGCAACACTATGTTGCAGGAAGAAACACAGTAAACTAAAAGAAAAACCATGTATTCCGATTTTTAATCGGAATACATGGTTTTTTTCAACGAATCAAATGAACGTTTATAGTTAGAATGACAAGTTCCCCTCATCCGCCGATTACATCGGCACCTTCCCCCTCGGGGGAAGCTGTCGCGAAGCGACTGATGAGGGGCATCCGCTTCGTTCTATCTTTCCTCCGCTAAACTTTCATTTGCTTTCCAACCTGCTTTTATTCTCCAAGTGGGATATAGTAGTCGTAGATGCGGTAGGACCAAAGGCTTTGATCGCCGGTGACCGATACGGTATAGTAGATGGTGATAAAGCCGTCATGGATCAGATGACCGTAGATGTCGCGCACCAGTCCGACGTTGTGGTTGCGCGCAAAGCCGGTCTCGCTCTCGCCGATCGTGGCAACCTCTTGCCATTTAGCAGAGGTAAACGCCGGTTTTGCAAAATAGGTCAAGCGAAAGTGCGAGGCAATATAGTTCGGTGTATCCGACGGGTTCGGGTGACAATCGGATGCGGCATAGAAGCGTTCGGTCGCAGGATCGTACATGAAATCCGCGTTGTTCAGGATGTCGGCATTGCCGCTCAGATCCTTAAGTCCCATGGTCGACAGCTTGGTCTCTGCACCGATGACGGGAGCGTCCAGCGAAGAGAAATCGCAGATGCGCACGACCGTACGGGTTCCGTTTTTGTCGCCGCGCGTGTAGAAGAGCCACACCTTTCCGACCTTATCCATGCTTACAAGGCTGGGCTGTCCTACGCCCCATTGAAAGACGGTGACGGTCGGATCCATGGTAAAGTCTACAATTGGTACATTGCCTACCTTGACAAACGGTCCCTCGGGAGAATTGGCAACTGCAAGCCCGATCTTGTTGTCCTGGCTATCGTAAGAGGTGCAGCCAAGGTATGCCATCAGATAACGGTAGGAGGTGCCTTGGTAGGTGAAATCGCCGCAGATGACCGATGGATCGCAGGTGTGGTGCGCATCCCAAAGATCCTCGCTCGGCGCGAGCGCGATCGTTTCCTCGCCGTAGGTATAGGTGCCGTCCGCATTCGGCGTACCCTTGCGGCAGCCGATATAGTCGGTGACATCGTAGGATTTCTGATTGGTGCAGTAGTAGATATATCGCGTGCCGTCTTCCTGCTCGATCACGGCAGGGCAGTAGTTGTAGATGCCCTTTTGGGTGGCATTAAAAAGCAGGTTGCCCGAGTTTGGAAGTGTTGGCTCGGGAGTTTGGGCAGTAGTCTCCGCCGGCAAAGTGGCAGTTTCCACCGGTGCTATGGTAGTTTCTGCCGGTGCTGTGGTAGTCACCACCGGTACAGTGGTGGTTTCCACCGGTACAGTGGTAGTTTCTGCCGGTGCTGTGGTAGTTTCCACCGGTGCTGTGGTAGTCACCACCGGTACACTGGTAGTTTCCACCGGTACAGTGGTAGTTTCTGCCGGTTCTGCGGTAGTCTCCACCGGTTCTGCGGTAGTCTCCACCGGTACTGTGGTAGTTTCTGCCGGCGCTGTGGTAGTCTCCATCGGTGCTGTGGTCTGCGTTGTTTCGATAGGTGGTAGGCTCGTGCAGGCGCAAAGCGCGGTCAAAGCCATGGCCGCTATCGCACAGCAAAACAGTTTCAAAATCTGCATATATACACCCCCTGCTTTTTGTATACACTATTTTGCGCGCAAGTTCAATATTTTTTTGGATTTTTCTGCAGAAATTGGAAGAAAAAAGCGGCACGATTCATGTTGACTATTTCGCACAAAACAGGTATACTATACAGCAGAAAGAAACTGAGAGGTATAGAAACATGACGTTTATCGAAAAATTTGAACAAATCAAAAAGAAGTTTGGCAAGCCTGACACTTCGCGCCTTAGCGAGGAGTTTGCCGTGCAGGTGAACCTCACCGATCCGGATTGCGGCGGAACATTCTTCGTTGCATATCAGGATGGCGTGGTTGCTATTGAGCCGTACGATTATCACGATCATACCGCTATGGTCAATATCAAGGCGAAGGACCTGATCGACGCGATCGGCGGCAAGCTGGATGTAGTCGGCGCGCTGATGACCGGCGAGATCGAGGTGTTTGGCAATCCCGAGCATTTTTATTCGGTTCTTGCAATCAAAAAGCCTGCGGCAAAGCGTGCACCCAAAAAGACGACCGAAGAAAAAGAACCTGCAACCAAAAAGCCTGCCGCAAAGAAGACTGTGACAAAGAAGTCTGCGGCTAAGAAGACCGAACAGGAATAAAAAAAGTGCCTATGGCACTTTTTTTATTCCTGTTTTGCAAATTTCAATCGAAATCTTGCAAAGTTGGTTCGATTCCTATATACTAAAATAAAAAGGATTCGGAGGAAGACTATGGAGATCGGTGCACAGCTCTATACCGTGCGGGATTTTTGCAAGGATCCTGACGCTTTGGCAGAGACGCTGAAAAAGGTTGCAGATATTGGCTACAAGCACGTACAGGTTTCGGGTACCTGTGCATATGAGGCAGAGTGGCTGGGGCGCGAGCTTCGGGAAAACGGGCTTTCCTGCGTGCTGACGCATATTCCCGCGAAGCGGCTTTTGGAAGAGACCGAGCAGGTGGTCGCGGATCATGACGTGCTGAATTGTACATATATCGGGCTTGGCTACTATAAGTTTGATCCCGCCGTAGAAAAATACCGCGAGTTTTGCGGGAAGTATGCACCTGTGGCGGACAAGATCGCCGCGGCCGGAAAATACTTCATGTACCATAATCACGCAGGCGAGTTTCAAGAGATCGGCGGAAAAACCGTGCTTGCGAAGCTTGCGGAGGATTTTTCTGCAGACAAAATGGGCTTTACTCTGGATACCTATTGGGTACAGGTTGGCGGAGGCGATCCGGCTGATTGGATCCGGCGGCTGTCGGGCAGGGTACCCTGTATTCATTTGAAGGACTATGCTCACGATGCCCAAATGGCAGTTGTCGGTGAGGGCAGTATCGACTTTGACCGCGTGTTTTCCAATGCCGAGGACGCGGGAACGAAATATATGCTCGTAGAGCAGGATCATTGCTACGGGGAGGATCCGTTTGACTGCTTAAAGCGCAGTTATGCATTCCTCAGATCGAGAGGTTTCCAATGAGAGAATTTACATTTGCCGCTTTTGCGGATGAAGCAGATCCGGCGATTGAGAAGCAGATCGTCGCTTTACGCGAAAATGGGATCCCATATCTGGAGATCCGCGGCGTAGACGGCGAGAATATTTCTAAAGTCACCCCCGAAAAGGCGCGGGAAGTGCGGGAGCTGCTGGATGCAAACGGCATTGCCGTCTGGTCGATCGGCTCTCCCTACGGTAAGATGAAAATACGGGATGACTTTGCAGGGCACCTGGACGCTTTCCGGCGCGGGCTTGAGACCGCGCAGATCCTCGGGGCAAAGCGTATGCGTATTTTCAGCTTTTATGTTCCCGCAAACGAGGCGGAGGCGTGCGCGGACACGGTTTTTGAATACCTCGACTGTTTCCAAACCGCGGCGCGCGGTAGCGGCATCACCCTCTGCCACGAAAATGAAAAGGGCATCTACGGCGATATTGCCTCCCGCTGTGCAAAGATCCATCACACGTTCCCCGACATCAAAGCAGTGTTTGATCCTGCAAACTTTGTGCAATGCGGCGAGGATACAAAAGAAGCATGGGTACTGCTTGCGCCTTCCGTGGAATACATGCACATCAAGGACGCACTTGCAAACGGCACGGTCGTTCCTGCGGGCAAAGGAAACGGGAACATCCCATATCTTCTGGAGCGCTACTGCGGCGAGGTGCTGACGCTGGAGCCGCATTTGTCGGTGTTCAAGGGGCTGGATGCGCTGGAAGCCGGAGAGAAAACGAAGCTTGGGATCTATCAGTATCCCTCCGCCCGCGCGGCATTCGATGCGGCGGTAGCGGCTTTGAAAGGAATCCTCGAATATGCTGAAAACTGAACTGGATAAACGGGCATTGCCGCCGCTGAAGCGTCGGGAAGAAATGGCTGAGATCTTGCAAACCCATGTGTACGGTCACTTGCCGCAGGTGGAATACACCCTCACCGCTACAGAGGCGGTGTCGGTGGAGAAGCGGTATGCGTGCGGCAATGTTGTACATTCCTATACACAGCTTACCGTTACCGTAAAAGAGAAAAGTCATACTTTCCGCGTGGATAGGCTTTTGCATACGGACGGAAAAAAGC
>CAYQBT010000059.1:0-8173 GCA_964415775.1 uncultured Lachnospiraceae bacterium | reverse complement strand
ACTGTAACTGTTCTTTTTTCATAGTTCTCCTTTCCTAACAAACAGCGTCACGCGCAAGTGCGTTGATAAACGCGCTGCCGGTCATCAGCGTGTACCCGTAGATCTTATCGTTGACATCCAGCGGGCGCATTTTATCGGAAGCCGTTGCATAGATGCTGTGGGGCGTCGGGCAAACGATCAGAACCTTGGTTCCCTCCCCCTCAAAACTATACTTAAAATAGGAGTGGTACTGCATAATATCCTCGGGAACCTTTTGCCAGATATATCCGCCGCGCGAAAACGGTGCACCTGCCAAAATACGGACGCGGAGCGAAAGATGGCGGATGATCACGCCCTTTCCCTCCTCTTCAAAGTGCATCGGGTCTCCGTAATGCAAGCCGCAAAGCAGTTTGCAGCTATAGGTTTTTCCGTTTGCCTTTACGGTAAAGTTTGCACCATCGTGCAGAGCAAACAGTGAAGCATAGGGATGCTTTATCTCCGAGATTTTATAGCCGTGAATGCGCGCCGCTTTTTTCAGTTTTCTGAAAAATCGGAAACGGATCCAGACAGCGCGGAGGTAGTCGATGCAATGAAAAGCGAACACTGCGACCGCAACGATCGGAACCACTACGACCGCAAGCGTAAAAAGAACCTGCGGCAAGGTTCTAAAGGTCGGGAAAAAGATCGGTATCAGATATCCGAGAATCGGATAGGCAAGGCAGGCACTGATGCAATACTTGATCAGCAAACGATTCTCCTTGCGCGTACGTCTTTCCTTTTGCAGTTTTTCCTCGGTCTTTTTCCATTCCCGGCGCGTTTCCAGCCAAGTTAAGAATAGCGCAACGGAAAAAGCGACTGCGGCTATGCCAAGCGCCGCTATGCGCGGTATTTTCAGCCAGTTTCGGAGCGATCCTACAGCGAAAGCATCCGAAAACAGCAGTAAAAATACTGCGGTCGTGATCGCGGAGATCCGAAGATCCAAAGAAGTGCGAAAAAACTGCTTTTGGGGCATTTCATCGGTATAATACTTCGCTCGCGCCGATGCATCGGTCAGTAAGAACGAACGAAAAAACGAATGGTATGCAAGCAGACTCAAAATGCAGTGGAACGCATGGATCACGTTCTCGCTCACGTTTGCACGCATCTGCACGGCAACAAAATAGGACGCCTGCTTTGACAAAACAGAAATCACCGCAAAAAGCGCAAGAGCGCACACATGGCGAACGGTATGTACAACGATATAAAGCTTCTTTTGTTTCTCCATGGCGCCCTCCTGCACTGCTGTTTCTATACCTATGATATCACACGGTCAAGTGATTGTCAATAACAAGTTTGTGATATGGCAAAGGTTTATCTTCTCAACTCGAACTGTAACGTTTTTGGCGGTAATTTTATTTTTTGAGGTATGTAACCCATTCCTCTTTCAATTCTTCATACGGATTACCGAGTGTTCCCGCAATATCCTGTGTACGATATGCCTCAAGTACAGCCTTAAGACCACATTTTTCAACCAGATAGGTCACAAGCGAAGTCGCCTGCGCATAGGTCAGCTCCGCGCCGATAGCGTTACATTTTTGCTTGTTTATCAGCACATACGCCTCACCAAGCGTTGCATTTTTGAATACATCATATTCTAATCTTGCCACGATATCGTTGTATAAGCGAAGATCGAACCGTTCCGTATTCTCCATTTCGCCGCCGGCAGAAATATATTGCTCATACAGCATTTTATACATGCGCGCAGTTTGGTCTCCCTCCTCCGCACGTTCATCGAAATAGCCCTGCTTTGCCATTGTGAGCATTTGAATATACGATGCCGCAATCTGATCATTGAAACCAAGCGAGTTCCCAAAATAATTGCAGATTCCTTCACTTAACCAAATGTTATCATTCTTAGTAATTCCCATGGCATGAACAGCCTCGTGAAGAGCGGAATTAGACTCGTTTATATACATGTTGCCGGTAGTATAAACAGTTTTGGAATAACCGCTTCCGTCAAAAGTCATATAATAATCAAACTTTCTGTCTGTTTCAAACCACTCCCCTAAATTCTGCGACTTCATATATTCTATCATTTCAAACAAACCGATCGTGTTAAAATATAGAAATCCATGATACTGTGCCGGACTGCCCGCACTGAAGTCTTTAAAATAATAGGTCAAATTATCAAATGAGATAATGTATTTATATGTTGCGTCAGAGGAAAAATCCATCGTCGCAAAAAATGCCTCTACCTCACTCGTCTGACCGTATTCCATATCCAGCCCCAACGATCTTAGGTAAGCGGTTTTATACTCGCAACGCTTTTCAATATTCAAAAGAGCATCCGCGCCGTATTCATTATGAATAAAAGCAAATAACGCTTCCGCAATTGGAACGGATGTATTCTTATCAAATACAAACATGTGATCGTACAATGTTAAATACGTCATATTTGCACGGTCAGAGAAAAAGTCTTTTAAATTCTCGACATTCTTTCCGCTTTCATAGGCAGATAAGCCATAAGATAGCCAAGCTTCTTCACTCGCACGAACCGCTTCGAACGGATCAGAGAGCATTTCGGTTGGGACTGTAGTCGTATTTTCCGCATTTTGCATTTCACTGCTTACCGGTGGGTGTGGAACAATACTGCATGCACTCAACGAAACAACCATAAGAAAAAGAACGCATACAAAAGCGACTTTACCTTTCATCGATATTCTCCTTTTTGTAGAATATAATCTTCGTATTTTTTTTGCATGTTTGAAATTCTATCTTGAAACTGTTCAAGCTCCGGAATGCGCATCATGTTCAGTAACAAATTCCTGCAGATTTGCGCCGTAGGAACAGCATTTGGAAGAGTTGTAGAATACAGGAGCCTGGATTTGTTCGCTTTCTCGGATTCTATCATATGCTTTTCCAACGCGGCGAGGATTCGGTTGATGTAATCCTCTGCTTTTTCCGGCTGACCAAGCTTAACATAAATTGTCGCGATAGCAAAATAGTCGGAAAGCAACGGGAAATCATAAAATCCTGCATACTTGTCATCTAAAATATTCTCGAGAAGCGCCGCAGCCTTTTGATAATAAAAAAGTTTTTCTTCGGCAGGCATATCGTGAAGGATAAGCTGCCGCACAGAACATTCCGCGAGATCGGTCAAATACATAATATTTTTGAGCATTTGGGCGCGATACTCTTCGCCTTCCATTACAAGTTTGGCATACACCTCACGACTATGGCGCAATAACGGTAATTTTTTATAATAGTATTCTCCTTTTTCTTTTATCTTTTGATCGTCCGATTCGGAACATATCTGGAGCATAATACGATAGATCTCATTCCGTATATCGTCATTTGTACAACATTTCTCGGCATGGTCGGCAAGAGAGATCATTTTTTCAACATGTTCTTTATCATACAGCTTTTTACGAAGTACATGGAGCATTACATCAGGATAATTGCGATAATTATCAGGATTCAGTTTGATTTCGCGTACCCACGCACGATAGACGCCTTCCCAATCTCTGTTTTCGTGAAGTTCTCGGATTTTTCCCTCAAACTCCCGTCTATGCTCGATCCCCCACACCAAGTCCATATCAAACAAAGAATCGATGGAACACTTGAAAAGTACCGCGATCTTCGGCAAAAGAGCAATATCTGGCGATAATAAGCCACGTTCCCACTTAGAGACAGTCTGCGAAGAAACTCCGAGATATTCTGCAACTGCTTCCTGCGTCATAGAATGTGAAATACGTAATTCTCTGATTTTTTCTTTCAACTTCATAAAAACCTCACTCTATATTATCCATCCAATAGTTTTATAGTAACACAGTCCGCTTTAATTGTAAATGAACAATATAGTCAGTAATTGTGTCTGTTTTGGATCAGTTGTTTGTAAAAACACATTTGCGGCATAAAACAAAAAGAAATCCCTCGCCTTTCTCAAACAAGAACCGCGAGGGATACAATTTACTTGTTGTCTTAATTAGATTACTACGAAAGCTATCTGTTTTTTACCGCTTGCGAAATAATATTGTAATCGTTTGTGAGGATCGTATCGATTCCCATCTCCAAGAACCTTTGCGTCTCCTCGGCATCATCCGACCAGAACACATTACAAATAATGCCGTTTGCATGCGCCTTATCGATCATAGCTTGGTCAAAATGCGGTTTGAACAGCTGCACCTTCTTACAGCCGTATTCGATGGCCCTTTCCACGATTTTTCTCGGCTCTTTGCCGGCACCGCAGCAACGGCAAATCTCCGGAGCAACCTCTCTCGCAAGCCTTAAAAAGTTGTCATTTCCGGACATGAAATATACATGCTTTCTGCAATCGTATTTGTCGATGAGCGCCACGATCTTTTCCAGAATGGCTCTGTCATACCCGCAATCGTTGTTGATCGTCTTGATATGAATATTCATAATCACTTGGCATGCGAATTTCTGCAGGATCTCCTCAAAGCGGAGGATCTTCATGCCCTTGAACCGTTCGCCGCGCTTGATGCCGAAATCGTACTGCAGCAGTTCCGCATAGGTATGGTCAAAAACTTTTCCCTCCCCGTCGGAAACCCGCTGCAAGGTTGAATCATGCAGCGAAACGATCTCGCCGTCTTTTGTATACCACAGATCAAACTCGATCTCCTCGGCGCCCATTGCAATTGCTGCACCAAAAGCAGGCATGCTGTTCTCGGGCGCAACGGTATTAAAGCCGCGGTGTGCGCATACACGCGGATACGACATCGCATCGTCATTCTGCGCGATCGCGCTGCCCGCCGGACGGTACTTCCACGGGCGGCGTCCTTTTTCCATGTATTCGTAATGTGCAGCAGGCGGATTGCCGTATCCGGCAGGCTTATAATACTTCTCCGATACGTCAATCTCCACGCTTTCCATCCCTATGCGACTGCACATATTGACAAGCACCTTCCCACTCGGCGCCACAACCATACTGCCGCCGCCAACCGCCGAGTCTTCTCCCATGGATACAGACGAGCGCACCACATAAGCATTGGTATTATACGCTAAAAACTGTGAAAAGATCTCAAGCGCCCCGTGTGTGTCACTTCTCTGATGGGAGCAGCCGATGATCACATCTAAATTTTGCCGCGCCAGATTGGCGAAGTTTTCATAAAAGTAGAAATCATAGCAGGTCAAAAAGCCAAAGCGGATGCCTTCGATCTCTACCACAGTGGGTGCTGACGGCGTAAAGGTGTATTCGCTGTCCAGCTCCATAACCGAAACCTCACCCGGAGTCAGGTGCTCTTTGAAATACTGACCGACAAGCACTCCGGTTCTATCAAAAGCGTATGTCGTGTTCCGATATCCTTTTTCCACCTTAGATCTTGCGTTGATAAACAGCATGGAGCCGCAACGCTTTGCCGTTTCGGCTGCCTTTTGCAGAAGAATTGCATTGAACTTTTCTACGCTTTCCTCTGCCTGCGCCTTGGTTTTCGCGAGACATGGAATGTCGCAGGATTCAGGCATCACGATCAGATCCATAGAAGAGTCGCACTCTGCAAGCAGCGCAAGCTCTCGCTGAAAATACGCGTCCGACTGCGCATAGTCTGTCGAATACCCGGGTTGAATGATGCATACCTTCATAGCGTTCTTCCTTCTTTTATACATTCCTCTGATAAATACATTCTCCGTTTTTATAGGTCTGCAAAACCTGAATATCGCGGATGTTTTCTTTGGGTACCGTAAGCGGATCCTGCCCCAATACTACGAAATCGGCAACCTTGCCGGCTTCGATCGTACCCTTTGTATCCTCTTCAAAATACTGGTACGCGGCGTTGATCGTAACCGCACGAAGCGCATCTAACACAGAGATCTCTTCCCCTGCAAGATGCACACCGTTTCTTGTAATGCGGTTGACCGCGCACCATACAGTCTCCAACATATTCGGCTCGATAACGGGTGCATCCTGATGAAACGTAAAGCACACACCGTTTTTAAGCGCGCTTTGGGTAGGACTGATTTTATATCCGCGCACCTCCCCGAGGTTGCGAAGATGCGTATCTGCAAAGTGATATGTATGCGCCACAAAAAACGAAACAACTACACCAAGCTCCGCCGCTTTTGCAAGCTGATCCAACCCCATAAGCTGACCGTGGATGATTGTGTGGCGCAGTTTTTTCGATTCGGGATATTCCTCCGCAACGATAGCAAGGCAACGCAAAAACTGCTCGATCGCGGCATCACCGTTTGCGTGCATCAGGATCTGTGCATGGTTCTCCGCGGCAAAACGAAAGGCGGCCATAACATCTTCATCATTATGGCTGTGCATACCAACGTCGTTTCCACTGCCTCCAAGATACGGTTCGCGTACCCATGCGGTACGTAATTGCGGCGAACCGTCAAGAAAATACTTAATTCCACCGAGGCGCGCACGTATGCCTGTTGGCAAAGCGTTCATTTTTGCGTAAAGCGCTTCAAAATTTGCCTTTGGTGCATAGGATACAATATCCAGTTTCAGATCTCCGCATGCATGGAGTTTCGAATAAATCTCAGGCATTCGCGCATTCAAAAATCCGTCCTGCGCGGTAGTAATGCCGTAAGAAGCATACCGCTTTTGTATCCGAAGATGCGCATCGCACGCTTGCTCGATCGTCGGCGCCGGAACTTTTGAACGGATAAACGTGCAGGCATTTTCCTCCATGCAGCCAGTAAGTTTCCCATTTTCAACTACATAATTCCCGTTTTTAGGCGGTATGCTCTCCGGTGTGATCCCAAACTTTTCAAGGATACGGGTGTTTACAAGCCCCATATGGCAACTGGTATGCTTGATGAGAAGCAAATGGTCGGGCGCTATCGAATCTATTTCCTCCAGCGTGAGTTTGCGAGCGTCCGGAAAAAGACCGTGTTCATAATTCCGCGCAACTACCCATCCACCCGCAGGAATACGGTTTTCTGCAATATATTGCTGAATGGCATTTTTAATATCCGTGAAATTGGTCATGCCGTCCAGATTCACCTGCAAAGAAGCGGTTGCGAACTCTGTAAGATGCCCGTGTGCATCAATAAATCCCGGCAACATTGTCGCGCCGCGCAAATCAACGAACTCGTCCGCGTCAATGCGAAGCTCCGCTTCGGTTCCCACTTTGACTATTTTTCCATCCTCCACAAGCACCGCCTCTGCATACAAAGGCTCTGCCATCGTGATGATCTTTCCGCCGTAAAATAAAGTTTTCATATCTGTCTCCAAAATGGGGATTATTCTCCAAAAGAAGGAATCATAAGTTCTTTTAACAAATTCTTAAGAACTCTCGCCTCTGATGAATTCGGATTATCGTGAAAAGCATAGTCAGCATACGACTCCGCTTTAGAAACGATTTCCTTAACAAATTGCTGAAAAGAAAGTTCCTCATTCTCCCATGCGCCCGAAATTCTTTCGCTTCTTAATTGAAATTCAATTTGTAAACTTCCATCCCACTTCTCACTTTTGATCAAACTGACAAAAAGCTTATCTTTGTCTCGTCGGAACTCCAACCAATTGTGAAGGCTTTCAATATCACTTAACAAAACATACCCGCTTGTTTTAAGATGTATAGCTACTTCTATTAAATGACAAATCCAATCATATAAGTCTTCAGGGCACAATTTATCAATTACATCTTCAGGGTATATTTCTCCGAACGATTTCTGATTGAATGAAAACCTAAAAAATCCACTCTGCCCAAAAAACTCATCATATTTATCTCGGGTAACTACATATTCTAAAACAAACATATAAGGCTCCAATCGGTTTTAATACACATTATAGTCATACTTACAAAACGGGCATTTAGGATAATCAAAATCATGCTTTTTACCGCATTTCGGGCACTCTTTTTGCGGGAGTGTATCTTCGAGTGCTTCCACCATAAAAAATTCAAGCTTATTGCATGCGGGACAAGCATAAATGTCAACTTCCAGGGCACCCGAAAACAGATTCGGCAAGTCTCCGAGAATCCAACCTGTTTGACCAAGCTGTAATTTCTCTCGACCAATATGGCACATTTCTTTTTCGCAACGTAAACATAATATGTTTTGCATAAGCTTCACCTCGAAAGTATTATATCATGCGATGCAAACGGTGTAAATACTTATTTCATCTGCATTTTCCACACAAACTTCCATTGGAAAATTAAAAACAAAAAAATAAAAAGCAGGTCTAAGACCTGCTTTCAAATCAAATGTTCATTCAAAACCGAATAAATAGGAAGCATAGAGTAAG
>CAYQBT010000058.1:0-8254 GCA_964415775.1 uncultured Lachnospiraceae bacterium | reverse complement strand
GGTTTGCGCCCTTGCCGCCGAGAAGCTCACGCATGCTTGCGTTGCCTTCAGAGAAAAGGTAAACATACTTTTTGCTCATTGTGTTTTGAACCTCCAAAAAATATATCAAAGTTTTTTGCGAACAAACTTTACATGCGGATATACAAACCGCAACAGATAGTTTAACACATTTTTGACAAAATATCCATACTTTTCCGAAAAAAAGTTACAATAAAAATATAAACTTTTTTAGCATTTTTACACGTTTTTTTATATTTTCCCGAAAATTGGTTGCTTTTATCGGTTATGTGGTGTAAAATATCTGCGTGAATTTGTTTCTGTAGGAGTTCCCATGAGCAACATTTTTGATTTATTTAACCAGATTACGAGTAAATCTGAAGCACCGGCAGAGAAGATTACGCATCTTGTTGTAGGGCTCGGCAATCCCGGTAAAGAATACACGTCCACCAGACATAATACGGGCTTTTTAGCGTTGGATTATATTGCTGAAAAGCTTGGTATCAAGGTGGATAGGGTAAAGTTCAAATCCCTATGTGGAGAAGGAACGCTTGGCGGATGCCGCACCCTGTTTTTAAAACCGCAGACGTTTATGAATCTTTCGGGTGAAGCGGTTCGGGAGGCGGCGGATTTTTATAAGATTCCGCCGGAGAATATTCTTGTAATCTGCGACGATGTCAATTTCGATGTCGGTGTACTGCGGATCAAGCGCAACGGCAGTGACGGCGGTCAAAACGGCATGAAGAGCATTATTTATCAACTCTCCTCCAATGCCTTTCCGCGCATCAAGGTGGGAATCGGTCATAAGCCGTCCCCCGATTGCGATCTTGCAGATTTTGTTCTCAGTAAATTTTCCGAAGCGGAGAAAAAGGTCTTGTTTTCGACATTTGACAGCATTTATAATGCGGTTGAATGCATTTTGAAAGGCAAAATTGATCAGGCGATGAGCCAGTATAACAAAGGAAAATGATGAATTACTGTCCTCGCTCCATTGCCTTAGATAGAGAATATGCGCAAATTCTCGATTGTGTACGCACGCAAATGCGTCAAAATCCTTTACCGGCTGTGATCAGCGGCATGCCTCCGGTGCTGGAAAAGGCGTTTTTGGCAGCGTTTTGCGTGTCATTTTTCGACGAGTTTCACCGATGCCCGCTACTGCTTGTCCGTGATGACAAAACCGCAATCCGACTGACAGAGCAGCTCCGTGCACAAGGGATAGACGCATATCGCTATTTACGGCGCGAACTGAATATTTATAACATTACTGCCTCCCATGAGAACGAACATGAGAGGCTTTTGGTCTTGTCCAGAATTCTTTCCGGCACTGCACAGGCAGTTGTCACTACACCCGCTGCCGCCATGGGCTACACAATTCCGCGCGAGGTACTGGATGCCAACCGATTTGTCTTCGGTATCGGTGACATTGACGAGCCCTCCGATATGGCGGCACGGCTCGTTGTAATGGGATATGTCCGCGTGGAAAGTGTGGACTATACCGGTCAATTTTCGGTGCGCGGCGGCATACTGGATGTCTTTCCACCGCAAGCAGTCGGTGAGGAAGCGCGCCCGTACCGCATCGAGTTTTTTGATAACGAGATCGATCGTATCTGTGTTTTCGATCCAATGACACAGCGTGTGATCGAGAACAAGGATTTTATAGAAATTCTGCCGGTGAGAGAGGCTCTCTGCGGTGAAGAGACGCTGAAAGTATTGCAAAAAGAAATTGGCGCTTGCCTTAAAAAATGTGAGATGCCGGACAGCCGCATGGAGCTTGAAAAAGAGCTCGCTGCCATTGCGGGGGAACAGCCTTTGAACTTCACCGACAAGTATATCACGTTGATTTATCCGCAAAAAGAGTGCCTGTTAGACTATTTTTCCGAGAAGACAGCAGTTATTCTGTGCGGAACCAATGTTGTTCGTGAGCAGATCGACTCGGTAGAGCGGCTGGACGGTGAGCTGATCGCTAGTTTGCTTGAGCACGGTGTTGTCCGTGGAGGAAAAACCGAGTTTTCTGTTCCTTCACAGCGTATCGAGCAGTTCTTTACAGAAAATCTTGCTATGCATGTCAATGCTTTTGCCATCGGGCTCAGCGGTGTGCGTGTCAGCGGCATGTTTTCCATGCGCTGTCGTCAACTTGCTTCGTATTTCAAAAAATATGAGCTTTTAAAAGAAGACCTTGAGGGATATGTAAAGGGCAAGTACCGAATTCTGCTTGCTTGCGAAAACGAAGCGGAGGTCAAGAGCATGTCAGATGCCTTGACGAATGACGGGTTCCAGGCGGTGGCACTTTCCGATAATAGCACTGCTGTCGAACAGTTTGTTCCGGGGGTTGTTTACCTCGGTGTTGAGCCTTTGGAAAACGGCTATGAGCTGTTTGTTCCCAAATTTGTAGCACTGACCTTGTTTGGTGAAGAAGGCGAGAAATTCTCTCCCAAAAAGCTAAAAAACAAGAAGAAGGTCAAAAATAGTCAAAAAATTTTATCCTATGCAGACCTGCAAATCGGCGATTACGTGGTGCATACAGCATACGGTATCGGTAAGTACCTCGGCATCCAGAATCTGACCGTCGGCGGTGTCTCGCGCGACTATATCAATATCCAGTATGCGGGTACGGATAAGCTCTTTTTGCCTGTAGATAATCTGGATATGGTTTCCAAATACATTGGTGCACATTCGGATGACGGTTTGCTGAAGCTTTCCAAAATGGGCGGTACCGATTGGCAAAAGGCAAAGTCCAGAGCTAAATCTGCCGTCAAGGATATGGCAAAAGAATTGATCGTTCTGTATGCCGAGCGCATGCGGCGCGAGGGCTTTACCTTTCCTGCAGACGATCAAATGCAGCGAGATTTCGAGTCGGCATTTGAATATGAAGAGACCGATAGCCAACTGCAAGCGATCAGCGAAATCAAACGCGACATGATGCGTCCTGCGCCCATGGAACGCCTGCTGTGCGGAGATGTTGGTTTCGGTAAGACCGAGGTTGCATTGCGCGGTGCATTTAAGGCAATCGAGGCTGGGAAGCAGGTTGCGCTCCTGGTACCGACTACAATTCTTGCGCTGCAGCATTACCACACCGCACTTTCCCGTATGCGCAATTTTCCGGTCAAGGTCGACATGATCTCCCGATTCCGTACGGCGAAGCAGCAAAAAGAGATTTTGCGCTCGGTGAAACGCGGCGAAACCGATTTGATCATTGGCACGCACCGACTGATTTCTTCGGACGTGGAGTTCAAGGATCTTGGGCTTTTGATTGTGGATGAGGAGCAACGTTTTGGCGTCGCACAGAAAGAAAAACTCAAGCAGATGGCGAAGAACATCGACGTTTTGTCTCTGTCCGCAACGCCGATCCCGCGTACGCTGAACATGGCGCTCGGCGGCATCCGGGATATGTCCGTGTTGGATGAACCGCCGGAAGACAGACTACCCGTGCAGACCTATGTTTTGGAGCATGATAATATTATCATCGGCGAAGCGATCCGTCGCGAGCTTGCGCGCGGCGGGCAGGTATTCTATCTGTATAACCGCGTGGAAACGATCGAGTATGTAGCGGCGCGTCTCGCTCGTGAGAACCCCACCGCAACCATAGCCGTTGCACACGGAAAAATGGATCGCGAGGAGATCGAGGAGATCTGGCACGCAATGATCGATGGCGAAATTGACATTTTGGTATGCACCACCATTATCGAAACGGGTGTCGATGTGCCGAATGCGAACACGCTGATCATCGAGGATGCCGACCGCATGGGACTATCGCAATTGCACCAATTGCGCGGACGTGTCGGACGTTCCGGCAGACGCGCCTATGCCTACTTCACCTATCGGCAGGGCAAGGAGATCTCCGAGATCGCAACCAAACGGTTATCTGCGATCCGCGAGTATGCCGAGTTTGGCGCGGGATTCCGCATAGCGTTGCGAGACCTGGAGATCCGCGGTGCGGGAGATCTGCTTGGTGCGCAGCAGCACGGTCATCTGGATGCAGTCGGATATGATATGTATATCAAGCTGCTAAATGAAGCCGTGTTGGAAGAGAAGGGCGAAAAAATCCCCGAACGTAAAGAGTGCAAGATCGATATTCCTTTGGATGCATATCTGCCGGATACCTATATTTATTCCTCAGCAGGGCGTATGGAAATGTATAAGAAGATTGCACTTATTGAAACGGAAGAGGATCTCGAGGATATTACCGACGAGCTCATTGACCGCTACGGGGAATTTGGAAAGCCGGTCAAGAATCTTGTGCACATTTCTTTGATCCGTCACATGGCTGAACGCGCCGGAATGAGCTTTGTAAAGTTTGAAAACGGAGAAATTCGAATTTTTGCAGAGAAGTTTGACATCGCGCGTTGGAGTGCAGTTGCATATGCACTGGATAACCGCGTTCGCTTTGTTACCTCGATGAAAACATACATCTCCTGCAAACTCAAAAAGACAGAGGATGTGCTGAGGGTCTTACTGAAGATCTTTAAAACGTACGAATCTGAACAGGACGAGTAAACGACAAAAGGGCAGAGTTTTCTGCCCTTTTGTCGTTTCATAAAAAAGTTTGAACTTTTTTGAAAAAGCACTTGACAATTTAATTCAACCGTGCTATACTATCACCGTTGCCAACAAACGGCCCGTTGGTCAAGCGGCTAAGACATCGCCCTCTCACGGCGAAAACGGGAGTTCGATTCTCCCACGGGTCACCAAAAAACAAAAGCTCACCAAATGGTGAGCTTTTGTTTTTTGATTTTTGCACAAAGAAGCGAACTCCTCGAATTCCAACGGAATTCGAAAAAAGCGTGCGTGGCGAGAGCGAAAATTAAAAGATGCATATCGCACGCTTTGAATTCTGATTCTCCCACGGGTCACCAACAAAAAACACCAACCATTCGGTTGGTGTTTTTTGTTGCACGATGCAAACGAGTTTTGTTATTCTGCCAGCATCTTGGCACGTTCTATAAATCCCTTGAAGCGATCTTCTGTCCTTACAGAATTGAACCATTCCCATCCGCGCAGAGCAGTTAAAGCATATAGTAAAGAATTTGCACTGAATTGCATGCGATAATCATAGGAGATCGGCTCCTTCGAACCATCAGAAAGCTGAATAACGCCTTTGTTCCACACAAACTTTGCGTCGCCAAAAACTGTGGAATTTCCAATTTCCAGAAGGTCTCCTTTAGCATAAGTGGCTGCTTTCTCGCAGTATTCCACGGCAATTTCAAGGTGACGATAGCCTTCATCTGTTTCTTTATTTCCGAACAGTGCCGCCGCTTTCACAAGCGCGGTCCACGCATACAGACCGTACCATGCTGGCGGTACCTCTCCGTTTTCGCCAAGTTGTTCTATTAAACGCATATAGAAGCCGTTAAGTTCGATCGATCTTTTGGCATTTCCGCGATTCCGGCTCGGTCTTGAAAGCAAATGAAGGAAAAGATGAAAATTATTTGCGGCATATTTTATATGCGCTTCCGTTCTCTTGCCTTCATCCCACAAACGTTCTTCGATCATTTCGCCTTGAATAGCACGGTATTGCGTGATCGGCAGCGGAACCTCTCGAATACCCGTTCGATCGGCAAATACAACGATATCACCGTCTTCGTCCGCAACGAATGTGTATTCCGCAGCACCAACGAATCCGTCGGTAAGTTCGAGTGCATCATATCGGCGTACAAACCCGTCTGCCACCGGCATAAAGCCTTCGCCGACTCCTTCATAACGCGTCAATTCGTATACCGCCGTTCTTGCACCGCCACAGAATTCATTTTCGGTGCGAACGATGCCGATACCCTCTGCAAAATAATAAATCTTTTTACCGCCGCGATACGACCGGCCACCGTCCATTCCGCCGATATCCAGACAAAGCTTCAGGCAATTGTCAAAGGTGCCTGCTTTGGTGGTTATGCTTCCGCCATCCTCACAGGTTATCTGTGTTCTTACATCACGCGACCACTTGGTATACTCTATAATAGGCGTTGCGCCAACGCGCCATTCGTTCGACCAAATACAGTTTGTAGCATCCTGCAAGATCCCTAAGATATCGTTATACAGAATAGGTTCTTCCGCCGCCCCCATACTGCCCGTGTGTTTCCACTCAAACGACCAACGCGAGTTGTAGTCGGTGAGATAAAGAGTATCGGTTTTCTTTTGGATATATTCTCTACCGAAGAAGTTCCAATGTCCCGTTGCGGTATAATTCGGATTGAAAGCAGTATCTGTGGCTAAAATTCTGCGCGCTACCGCCGCCGCGGCTTTTGTATGTGCCTTTTCCATTGGAGTTACAGCAAGCTCCTCGGCGCGCGCAATGGCAGAATACACATCGCATATATATACGTCGCCATTTTTCTTGGTGCAGCAGTAATCGCTGGCGATCTTCTGCACCATATCCAGCCAAGAATTCTCGTCGTAGTTCAACCTTTCAATATTTTCCCAACAGGAAAGAATTATGCGGTTTTCATCGGCAAATGAAACTGTCGTCTTGAGCTCGCACGAAACAGTATCTTTCGGAAATGCAGAGACATATTCCCATGTGTTTCCCGGAAAGAAGGGAAGGAGTCCGTTCCCGCCCTTGATCTCGTATGCACCAAGCGTGCGAACCTCCGTTACTCCGTCGGCTGTATACTCCTGGCGAACGATGCCAATGCCGTCTTTATAGTAAGTTCTGCAAAGGATTTTTTGCGTGTTTGTCCAACGCCTAATTTCCCAAAGCTGACAGTTATCAAATCTGCTGGACGGCGTATCCACCGATTCATTGTCCGAAACATACGAAAGCTTTGTTCCGTTAGAACCTACAAAAGTTTCTCCGAGAGGAATATTCGCAAAAAAGCAACCGTCGCAGGCAGATGCGTTGGAGAAGATGCGCGCCCCCATTGCATCTACGGAACCGAGATATCCTTCGCCAAAGTTTTGCTCTGCCCAGTACCGGAGTTCGCCGTTTATCATACGGTATTCCTCTGCCGAACCGCCGATCAGATACCGCTCAGGCGGAACATCTTTATACCGTGTTGTTAATTCCATCTCCATCTTTCTGGCATTGGGAACAAGTATGCGGTAAAAATCATCGCTTTGTAAAATTTCTTCAACCTTGTCATATGCGGCGTGTCCTTCTGCTTCTTTTCCTTTACGGAAAAGATTATAACCCAGCCAAAACCATTCGCGTCCTAAAGCCTTTACAAAGCCGGCATTTTCGAGGCGTGGAATCTGCTTCTCGCGCATAAAGTCAATTCTTGCCCCGCTGTATACTTTTGAATCTTCGCGAGCAACGATGAAGGTCATTACTTCTTCATTTTTGCCTTCGATAGCAGCTTCGGTAATTCGTGCAAACAAAGCATCATTCTTTTTGCCCGGAATCCACCACCAACCACGCATCAGCACATCGGCAAGCGCATGTTGCTTTTCTGCACTTTCCGGAAGCTCCTCTACCTCGCGGAGAACTTCCTTGTATACCTTTTCAAATCCGCTCTTATCATTTTTGACTTGCCAAAGTTTCAGTTCTTCGACCTTCTTCATAACACGCTGCACAAGGGTATCGCTATATTTCTCATCCATAGCGCAAAGTTCCTTTCTGATTCTTTTTCTGCCATCATGAAGCTGCCACTTAACCGTTCCTGCGGAGATACGCATTCGATCTGCAATCTCTGCAATGGAAAGATCCTCAAAGTAATGCAAATATACAATCTGACGGATCCTTTCCGGCAACGCTTCCATGCTTTTATTGGCATTGTTTCGCTCCTCGGACAGCGCATATACTTCTGCGGGATTCGTCGCTCCATCGTCGGAAATATTCAAGTTTTCCACGACATCAAGCGGCAGAAAACAGCGGTATCTGCTAATCATATTCAATGCACAGTTTTTAGCAATACGGCTAACCCAGGAACCGTATTTTTTCGGTTCCTGTAATGTATTCAGCTTCATCCAAGCTGTAACAAAAGCATCCTGTGCGGCATCTTCAGCCATAAAGTGATTTTTTGTAACTGCCGCTGCAGAGGATATGACAAGATTTTGGTAGCGTGATACTAAAACTTCATACGCTCTTTGCTCTCCGGTAAGCGTAAGCAATACTAAAGTTTCGTCCGATTCGTTTTGATAGTACATATGCACTCTCCTTTCTCGAAAATCGGGAATTCCCATTTTTAAGCGCTTGCCTTTTAGACACAAATCAAAATGAAAAGGTTGGCGATTTTATGAAAATATTCTATCATAATTTCACGCAAAAGGGAAGAGTCCTGTGTTTCCACAGGACTCTTCCGGCTTTCGTTTTCTATTTACTGCGGCACTA
>CAYQBT010000057.1:0-8285 GCA_964415775.1 uncultured Lachnospiraceae bacterium | reverse complement strand
GATGCCGTCCACTTTGCCGTATGCGTTCTGGATCGCATCGACGATGGCACCCTCATGGTTGGACTGGAAAAAGTCTGCCTCGACCGCTTTTTCGGTACAGTAGTCGGAGATCAGCTTCACGAGGTCGGCATAGCTGCTTTTGCCGTAGATCCCCGGCTCACGGATGCCGAGCATATTGAGGTTGGGACCGTTGATTACAAGTATTTTCATGACGTTTCTCCTAAAAGACGCATAATTTCTGCCGCGCAGGCGTCCACGCTCTCACAGGGCGGCACGGTGAAGTCCGCAAAGCCCTCGTAGATGGGGCGGCGCGTCTCGTACAGTTTTTCTAAGGCATTGTCGCCTGCCGAAAGCGGTCTGCCTCCGCGCGCAAGATCGGAAAGCTCGCGCCGGACATATACGATTTTTCCGTTTTGTCGCAGTGCTGCCCGATTTTCCTCGCGCAGAACCGTTCCGCCGCCGCAGGAGATGATGACCCCGCTCTTTTGCGAAATCTCCTTTGTGACCGCGGTTTCCAAATCGCGGAAATAGGCTTCGCCGTGCTCTGCAAAAATGTCGGGGATCGACTTACCCTCGCGTTCTACGATGACTTGATCCAGATCATACAGTTCTCTGCGGAGCAGTTTGGCAAGCAGTTTGCCTGCGCTTGTCTTTCCGCAGCCGGGCATACCGATCAGCACGATGTTGGCGAGTGATCTCTCCAGCGATTCGGTGATGGAAACGATCTCGCCGCCGCTGTGCCGTACCCCGCGGAAATAGCGGTCGGCAAATGCCGCCTGCGCAACCAGCATGGAAAGACCGCCGGTGCAGGGGATGCCAAGATCCTCCGCTTCGCAGATCAGCTTGGTTTTCAGCGGATTGTAGACCACATCAACGACACCCGAGAGCGACGGGAAGCGGGAAAGCTCGACCGGCTTTGCATCGCAGTTTGGAAACATGCCGACCGGCGTGGTGTTGATGAGGATATCCGCGTCTTCGTGCAGGGTGTAGACGGTCTCATAGTTGACCTCGCCGCCGCGGGAGATCTTGATGATCTCGCGTGCGCCGAGCTTTTTCGCGGCGGCGGCAGCCGTATTGGAGGTACCGCCGCTGCCGAGGATCAGCACTTTTTTATGCGCCATGGAAATCCCCGTGCGGTTGCACATAAAGATGAAGCCGTCAAAATCGGTGTTGCAGCCGAACAGCTTTCCTCCACTGTTGACAACGGTGTTGACCGCGCCGATCTCAATTGCCGCACCGTCCAACACGTCGCAGAGCGGCATGACCGCCTGCTTATAGGGAATCGTCACGTTGATACCCGAAAAGGTACGTGCATCCAAAAATTCCGCGACTGCCTCCGGCTCTTTTTCGAAGAGGCCGTACCACGGATTGCCGAGCATTGCGTGGATCTTTGGCGAGTGGGAGTGCGAAAGTTTTCTTCCTAAAAGTCCGTAGTGCATATCAGATCTCGGAATAACAGCCGAGGAAGCTGCCGCCTTCGTATTCGGCATCGAACAGGTCCAGCGTTTCGAGGAGTCCGTCTGCATACAGGGACGCGTCAAAATCGAGGTAGAACATATACTCAAAATCCTTGCCGGGGATCGGACGGCTTTCGATCTTGGAAAAGTTTACGCCGAGGGCGGCAAACTTTGCAATGATCGAGAAGAGCGAGCCGGGGCTGTGCGGCAGGGTGAACATAATGCTGGTTTTGTTTGCACCCGGATAGACCTCCAGTTTTTTGGAGATGCAGATGAAGCGGGTGTAGTTGTTGTCGCTGTCGGCAATAGAGGTCTTAAGTGCGGCGAGACCGTAGAGCGGTGCGCAGGAGGGGTTGCAGATCGCCGCGATGTCGTCACGGCCGCTATCGGCAACCATTTTTGCCGCAATGGCGGTGTTGGCGCACTCGGTGACCTTGACGTCCTTGCCGAGCGAAGCGAGGAATGCCGAGCACTGTCCGATCGCCTGCGGATGGGAGTAGATCTCCTTGATGGTATCCAGCTTTGCGCCCTTCTTTGCGACCAGTATATGGTCAACGCGCAGCTTGATGCTCTTGACGATGTAGAACTTGTGCTTCTTCATCAGGTCATAGACCTCGGTGACCGAGCCGTGCAGGTTATTGGAAATGGGGAGAATGCCGTAGCGGCAGAAGCCCTGTGCAACGGCATTGAATACGCCCTCAAAGCTGCCCATGAACATGATGCTCGGGATCGAGAACAGCTTTTCTGCCGCAAGCTGCGAGTTTGCGCCTTCGGTGCCCTGGCAGGCGACCGTGCAGGTGGTGGGCAGATCATGGTCGGTGTTCTCGGCTGCCTCGCGGATCATGGCCGAGAGTCTGCCGCCGTCCGAAATACGCTTGGTCTGGTAGGAGCGCGACACCTCAAAGAGGGTGTTGTAGAGCACCTTGGTATAGGTCGCCATGCCGGCATCCATATCCTTTGTGAGTCTGGCAACGATCTCCCGCTCGCGCGCGGGATAGAAGATCGGCAGATCGTTTTCCTTTTTATAGGCTGCCATGTCGGCGCACAGCGCCATACGCTCTGCAAACGCAGATTGGATCCGGTCGTCGAGCGCGTCAATTTTTTCGCGGATTTCTTTCATGTCCATGTCAGTTGTCCTCACTTAACAAATCTAATATGCAGAGTGCCACCGCTGCCTCTACGGCAGGTACGGCGCGCACGACCACGCATGGATCGTGTCTGCCGCCGATGACGAGCGTTGTTTCTTCTTTGGTTTTGAGATCGACGGTTTTTTGTTCCTTTGCGATCGAGGGGGTAGGCTTGAATGCCGCGTGTACGATGAGGGGCATGCCGTTTGTGATGCCGCCCTGTATGCCGCCGCTGTGGTTGGTCGTGGTGACCACTTTGCCGTCCCGATAGGCAAACGCGTCGTTATTTTCGCTGCCGTACATATTCACCACTCTAAATCCGCTGCCGAATTCTACACCCTTTACAGCAGGAATGCCGAACAGCGCGGAGGAGATCTTGCCCTCCACACCGTCAAACAGCGGTCCGCCATAGCCTGCGGGCATGCCGGTGACGGCACATTCGACCGAGCCACCGACGCTGTCGCCGTCTGCTTTGGCTTTTAAGATCGCTTCACGCATTTTCGCGCCTGCCTCGTCCGAGACCGTGGGGAACGGCTTTTTGCCGGGGGCGGTAATATCGCCGGGGGCAACCGCATCAAACGGCAGGTCGGCTATGCCGCCGATGATGCGGACATGTGCGCCGACTTCGATGCCGCGTGAAGCAAGGATCTGCTTGGCAATGCCGCCTGCAATACAGAGCGGCGCGGTCAGTCTGCCCGAAAAGGCACCGCCGCCGCGGATATCGTTGTATCTGCCGTATTTGACTGCCGCCGCGTAGTCGGCATGCGAGGGACGGGGCAGATGGCGCAGTTTTTCATAGTCGCGCGAATGTTGGTCGGAATTGCGGATGATAGCGGTAATGGGCGCACCCGTGGTCACACCGTCCAGAACGCCGCAAAGAAATTCGGGTATGTCCGCCTCCTTGCGCGCAGTCGCCGTCGGGTCGCGTCCTGGCGCACGGCGATTGAGGAAGCTTTGCAGGGCGTCCATATCGATTTTTATACCGGCAGGTACGCCGCAAAGCGTCATGCCGATGGCGGGTGAGTGGGACTCACCGAAAATTTGCAATTGTATGTGGTTACCCATGGATGACACTGCAGTTTCCTCCGAGTTTTCTAAAATCGTCAAAAAAAGTGGGGTAGGATTTGTTCACGCACTCTGCGCCGCGGATGATCACATCGCCGCGTGCGCGTGTGGATGCGATCGCGGCGCACATGGCGATGCGGTGGTCGTTTGCCGCGTCCACCTCGCCGCCTGTGAAGTGCTGTACACCGCGGATGATAAAGCCGTCGTCCGTGACAGTGATGCTTGCGCCAAGGGCAGTCAGCATCGAGGCGGTGGTCGCTATGCGGTCACTCTCCTTGATTTTGAGCCGTGCACCGCCGCGGATACGGCTTTCGCCGTCTGCAAGTGCGAGCACAGTTGCAAGTGCAGGGAGGGCATCGGGGATGTCCTCTCCGTCAAAGTCGATGCCGTGCAAGGGGGCAGGCTCGACGGTGATCTCGGTTTCGGTGCGGGTGATCTTCGCACCCGCTTGTTCTAAAATGTCGAGTACCATACGGTCTTTCTGCTGGGATGCGCGAGAAAGTCCGCTGACCGTCAGCTTTTGGTCGATTGCGCCGGCACACAGCCAGAAGGTCGCGTTTGACCAGTCGCCTTCGGAGATGCAGTCGGCGAGGGGCGTATAGGTCTGTCCGCCCTTGACAAGGTAGCCGGTCTTTGTCTTTTCCACCGTGATGCCAAAGCGGCGAAGCGTGGATAGCGTCATGTCGATGTAGCCGACCGAGACGGTAGGGGTGGTGAGACGGATCTCGCTGTCGCCGTCGAGCAGTGGGAGTGCAAAAAGCAGACCGCTGATATACTGCGAGCTGATATCGCCGCGGATCGAAAATATGCCGCTATGCAGTCTGCCGCTTGTCGTAATGGGCAGATGTGTGTCCGACGAGAGCGTACCGTTTTGTGCCAGGGCGCCGGTCAGGTCGGCGAACGGGCGCTTGCACAGCCCGTTTTTTCCGGTCAGCGTAAAGCGGTCACAAAGCGCCGCCGCTACGGGTAAAAGGAGCCTTGCCGTGGTACCGCACTCGTTTGCATCCAGCACCGCGCCGCTCGGCATTGTACCTGTGCCGTGTACGGTCGCGGCAAAGCCGCCGTCTGCACCGTTCACGGTAATCTCCGCACCCATGGCGCGGAGGGCGTCGACGGTTGCGGCAATGTCATCGGACAGGGTGGTGAACTGCACGCGCGAGACACCCTTTGCCAGCGCCGATGCGATCAGCAGGCGGTGCACGTCCGACTTTGAGGAGATCGCGCGGATGTTACCCGAAAGTGTGGTAGGTTGCATTTGAATATCCATCACATACCTACCTTGATGAAGTCGAGAATTTCACCTTTCGGTACGCGGTGGATGACTGTGTTGCCTATTTCGAGCGGAAGGATAAGGTTGATATGGTCGCCGTCGGTCTTTTTGTCCGAAAGGGTAAGAGAAGCAAGCAACTCTGCATCGTAGTCGGTCTCCGTCGGCAGATTACATGCGGTGAGCGCATATTCCACTGCCGCCGCCGTGCCGACTTTTGCCATGCCTTTTTTCTCGGCGGCACGGGTGATGATCGCAAGACCGATCGCCACGCCGTGACCGTGTGTCAGTGTGAAATTTGATGCTGCCTCGACCGCGTGTCCGACCGTGTGTCCGAGGTTTAAAAGCTGCCGTCTGCCGCGGTCAAATTCGTCACCCGATACCACATCGCGCTTGATCTCCACACAGCGGGCGATCAGCGCTTCCATGTCCTCGTTTTTGTAGTTTTTGACCTTTTCAAAGAGATCTGCGTCGCAGATCACGCCGTATTTGAGCATCTCGGCAAGTCCGTCCTCTATGTGGATGGGACGTAGAGTTTTCAGCGTGCTTATGTCGCAGAGGACGAGCCGCGGCTGGTGAAAGGCACCGCAAAGGTTCTTGCCGCGCGAGAGATCCACCGCAGTTTTGCCGCCGACCGAGGAATCGACCGCGGCAAGCAGGGTGGTCGGGATCTGCACATAGGCGATACCGCGCAAGAAGATTGCCGCGGCAAAGCCTGCCATGTCGCCGACAACGCCGCCGCCCAGCGCTACGATCAGGTCACTGCGGCTGAAGTGCTCGGCTGCCATCTGCTCAAGCAACGCCTCTATGGTGGAAAGGCGCTTGCGCTCCTCACCGTTTGCAAATACAAAGCTGCTCACGGCAAAGCCGGCATCGGTCAGTGACTTTGTCACCCTTTCGCCGTACAGGGGAAAGACGATGTCGTCCGAGACGATCATTACCTGCTTTGCGCGAGAAAGTCCGGCGATCTTCTCGCCGGCACTTTCTAAAATATCCTTGCCGATCTGTACTTCGTAGGCGGTAGAGGTTTGTACATGGATGGTTTGCATATTGCAAGATCCTTTCAGAGGTTTTCGGATTGTATCTTTCGCTCGTTGCCGCTTGCGAGCAGCTTGTGCATGCCCGCACGGTCGTTTGCATCGAGCGCGGTCTTATACTTTTGCAGATTGCCGATCAACTCGCCGATGACCGCCGAGAGGTTTTCGGTGTTCTCAAAGAACAGCTCGGTCCACATATCGGCGTTCAGCCGCGCCACGCGCGTCATATCCTTGAACGAGCCGGCGGAAAAGCCGCTGTGCTCGGTGGCGTACGCGCCGTGTACATAGGCGCTGGAGACGATGTGCGCAAGCTGGGAGGTAAAGGCGATCACCTTGTCGTGGTGCTCGGCGGTAGAGAGCGTCACTCTCCCAAAGCCGATCTCCTTGCAAAGCTCGCTCACGGTATCGACCGCCGTCTTGTCGCCGCAATACTCGGGGCAGAGGATCATCGATGCGCCGTCAAACAGCTCTGCAAACGTGTAGGCAAAGCCGCTGCGCTCAATGCCTGCCATCGGATGTCCGCCGATAAAGCGGATGCGCGCGTCCTTGCAGAAGGCGCCGAGCTGTGTGCACACCTCGGTCTTGATGCCGCAGGTGTCGAGCAGGATGCAGTCTTTTTTGAAATGCTGCAGATTTTCTTCGACAAAGTGAATCGTAGCCGCGGGATAGAGTCCCATGATCACAAGATCGCAGTCGCAAAGATCGCTCGGATCACCGACCTTGTGGATCGCGCCGACACGCAGAGCCTCCTCTGCGACCGCGCGGGTACGGTTATAGCCAACCACGGTATGCGCGGTGCGGGCGGTGATCGCTTTTGCAAGCGATCCGCCGATCAGGCCGAGTCCGCAGATAAATATCTTCATAATTAACTCCAGTATAACACAAATATAAGAGGAAGAAAAGTGTTTTTTACATCTTGTATGCGTACGGGCGAACTGCCTCAACCGCCTGCATCACATCGGCGAATGCCTCCGGCGTGAGCGATTGCTTGCCGTCGCAGAGTGCGTGTGCGGGATCGTTGTGCACCTCGATGATCAGACCGTCTGCACCGGCAGCCGTTGCGGCAATACACATCGGCTTGACAAGTCTTGCAACACCGGTTGCATGGCTGGGGTCGATGATGACCGGCAGGTGCGAGCGCTCTTTCAGTACGGGGATCGCGCAGAGATCGAGCGTGTTGCGCGTGGTTGCGGTCTCAAAGGTGCGGATGCCTCTTTCGCAGAGCATGACCTGCTCGTTGCCGCCTGCCATGATGTACTCGGCGCTCATCAGCAGCTCCTCAATGGTGCTTGCCAGACCACGCTTTAAGAGAATGGGCTTGTTCGTGTGTCCGAGCGCTTTCAGCAGCTCAAAGTTCTGCATATTGCGTGCGCCGACTTGAATAACGTCCACGTTGTCAAACAGGGGAAGCTGGGAGATGTCCATGATCTCGGTTACGATCGGCAGTCCGGTCTTGGCTTTTGCCTCGCTGAGCAGTTCAATACCCTCGCCGCGCATGCCCTGAAATGCATAGGGAGAGGTACGCGGCTTGAATGCGCCGCCGCGCAGCATTGCCGCACCGCTTGCCTTGACAGCTTCGGCTACCTCGCAGATCTGCGCCTCACTCTCGACCGAGCAGGGACCTGCGATCACGGCAAAGTTGCCGCCGCCGATCTTTACATTTCCGATCTCGATGACGGTGTCTTTTGGGTGGAACTTGCGGTTGGCACTCTTATACGGCTCGGATACGCGCTTGACGTTTTCAACGATCTCCAGCGCGCCCAACAGGTCGATATCGACCTTGGAGGTGTCGCCTACGAGACCGAGAATGGTGGAGTTCTGCCCTTCGGATTTATGGATGTCCAGCCCTCTTTCGCGGATCCAGTTTTCAAGCTGGGCAAGTTGTGCTTTGTCGGCATTTTGTTTCAGAATAACGATCATGGTGGTGTTCTCCCTCAAATATATAAAAATTTTTATTTTCAAGTGATTTAAAAAGGGGGTTACAGCGTTTTGCTGTAACCCCCTTGCATAAACAAATTATATTTAGCATGCAACAGATTTTGGAACAGCAAAACAAGCCTTATCTACGTAATAGATAAAGCTAAAGTAAAAGTATGCATATACGCTGTTCAGGATTTTCATCTGTTACTTTTGTACCCTTTCGTTTTATTTTCTGCTATTGTAGCACACGAAAGTGGACTTGTCAACCTTTTTGCTGAATTTTTATTCAGAAACTGTAGAATTTTTTTGCGTGGTGTGATACAATTTAAATATAAAGAAAGTATAGAGAAGGCAGGAGAGGTTCCATGAGAAGATACACCGACCAAGAGATCCTTTCGCGCGTTGACCACAC
>CAYQBT010000056.1:0-8296 GCA_964415775.1 uncultured Lachnospiraceae bacterium | reverse complement strand
TATATCCGCCATCGCCCGGCTCCCCCTTTTCGCCGCGCGGCAAGGTAAAGTGCAGATTAACCGCCCTGTCGGTATGCTCGACATGCACCCCGGCCGTCTCGCCTACCTCTGCCGTAGCGGTCATATTTTCAAAGCGGGCAAACTTCGCCGTAAACTGCTCGTACAGCCCGGGCGTATACCCTACTGTCTCCTCACCGTCGGTCGGCACACCGGGCGAGATGCGCAGACGGCAGAATACTGAGGTCAGCGTGCGCTTGCCGTCACTGCCGAACAGTCCCACAAGCACCTCGCCGCACTTTTCCGAAGCCTCGCGCGGCAGCATACATTCTCCGTTTACAAGCGGCATGAGAATATCGCCGCGCCGCGTGCGAAAGACTGCCGTCAGCGCAAGATCTGCCCAAAGCGGATCGATGCAAAAGCGCACACGCGCCACACCCGCCGTGCCATCGGCAATCTTCGGCTGCTCTGCATACAGTTTACAGCCTTCTGTTTTGATTTGTATAATCATCTGTTTTCCTCCTTATGTTTCATCGCTTCTGTCTTGCCGCGTTTCGCAGTGGTGCATAGGTGATACGGATGCCGTACAGCGTCACGTCACCGCTACCTGCAAAATGCAAGGCACCGCCATCCTGATACATTCCGCGTACAAGACATCTCCGCGTTACCGTCTCACCGCAAGCATCCTCTATGCAAAGCAGTTCCCGGCCATAGGCATCGTGCATGTTGAGCCGCGCCTCCGGCGCAAGGCGCGCCGTAACCGAAATACTGCGGATGCGCCGCCTGCCGCCGTCACGAAGTGCAAGTGAAAAGGAGAAATCCCCCGCCTCGCCAAAGAGTACATAGGGTACGATCCCACCGTTTTGATGAAACAGAACGGCATTTGTACCACCGATCAGCCGAGAAACCGTCTTATCCCCGACGAGGTGGCTCCATGCCTCGCTTGCGGGATCAAAGATGTACAGCCCATCCAGCTCCTCGAGGTGCACGACGACCAGACCGTTCATGGAGGTCAGTGTGGCATCCGCATAAGAGAGATCGCGCGGCAATGCATCGCCGATGCTTTCTACGCGGCTACCGTTATAACGCCGGATACCGTCCTTGGCGATAAAATAGAGCCAGTCGCCGCATACGGCAAGCGAGTCGGGATTGTTGCATCCGAATGAGCCAACAAAGGAAGTGGAAAACGGCAGTTCGGTACCGCGCACGGTCATCATACTTTGCGCAGTGAAAATGATTGCCTTGCCGTCAAAGGAGGCGATCGCCGTGAAGCCGCCCGCATCGGCGGTCACCGTCTGCCAACCCGCTGTCGCGGGCAGATTGTCTACCGCCTCGACATAGCTTGTACAGTCGCCTGCCGCAGAGGCATACACGCGGTCACCCGCAATTCCAAACAGACGTTCAAAGTGCTGCACAGCGGCATCCATCCTCGGGATCGTAGACGACGGTGCCTCCATATGCCATTTACCGTCTGTCTCGGTCATCAGCCGCATATCGGGGAGCAGCAGAAGTTTTTCGCCCGTAGCCCCATAGGGCGCCGCAGAGACGATGCGGTTGCGGTAACGTACCAGCCGCTTTGCCTCCAGCGGCACGAACAAACGAACCTTGTACGCACTTGCAAGCCTTGGATAAATATCGGTATATACCCTGTCAAAATGTGCCGCATACCCCGCGCCGATCGCGGGAAGATAGTCGGGCGTGACATACTGGTAGTTCTCGCCGTCAAGGCTGATCAACCGGCTTTTTTCATACGGCGATCCAAGCGTTTTTTGCTCGGTCAGCGCCGCCGTAAACAGCATGGTGCTGACGGCACCGTCCGCCTCGATCACATCCAGAAACACCTGCGTCAGCGTGCAGATCTTTGCAAATGTGCCGTCCTCCTCGTTTGTGGTCGAATCAAATACGACCGTATATGCGTCTCCGAGCACTTCAAATTCATCCACGCGGCGCTGATCGATAATGTTGTATACCGCTTCGTACAGCACATACGCCCGCACACCGTCCGAGAATGCGCTGTATACCTTGCGGTAGCCCTGCTCGGTCTTGGCAGGGCATCCGACATCGGCGATCAGAAGGCGGGAGGCCGCGGTCATACTCTCCGGATAGTTCAAAACATCCTTAGGGCAGATATGCTCATACACCCACTCCGCTGTGGTCTGGATCTCATAGCTCGGATCGTATTGGTCACAATAGGTATATACGCCCGCGATCGACGGCAACGGCGTTTGCGCGCTGTCGATCTTTTTTGCCGCAAGCAGCGAGGCGAGAGCGCCGCCGGACAGCACATGTACATTCTCACAATCGAGCAGCATGCCGTTTTTGCTCATACTGTCGCATATACCCGAGAATTCAAAGATTTCCAGTACCTTTTCGCTCCCCTTTGCAAGCGGCTCCGTATGCATGCGCGGCTTTTTCATTCGCTCACCTCATTTTCGGCTTTGTAGTCGGCAAGCAGGCGGTTGTACTCCGTACCGTGTGCGTCCGCGCTGTCAAAATCACCGAGATAGAGATAGGCGCGATGCAAGAGCCATGCACGCACAAGCGGCAGATACCGCAGGTCCAGCGGGATGCTTGCAGTAGCCGTCTGCTCTGTTATTTCCACAGGCAAAGTACGGTAATACACCGTACAATCTTCTTTTGTACCAACCAGAATTTCCTCTTCGCTAAGGCAGTACGCACCCTCTCCGTCCAGTATGTCAAACAGCGCCTTAGACGCACATAGCAGCTCGCACGCATCCGCAAACACGCGGCGGATCTGTGCCGGAGAAAGCTCGCATACAAGCTTTCCGTCCGTCGGGGATACCGTCCGTGCGGCATCGCTACCCGGCAGCAAGAGGTACAGCGATCGCACCAGCATATTGTATTCCGAAAGCAGATACGCCGTAGGCGGTGTAAAATCCGGAGCGAAGCCGCTCTGGATCTCGGTAACAAGCTCGCTGACTGTCATTTTCATTTCCTGCATTACCATGCATCCCCCTTTCTGCGCTTGCCGCGCGCGTGCGCACGCCAGAGCATCCGGTAAGCATCCTCCGCGGCGGCATCACTTTTTTTGGTGTAGTTTTCCTCCCCACAGGCACTTCCCGCAATGGCATAGAGCAGTGCGCCATAAAAGGCTTCATCGATCGGCAGTGCATCCGAAAGGCTCTCGGGAGAGGTATATTCCCCGACCGGCAAAAGAAGCTTTTTGGGATAGCGGCACAGCAGCGTGCGCGCACACATATCCGCGTACAACAAAAAGGCATAGATCGGGATCTCTCTGCCCAGCAATACCGAAAGATCCACATACAGTTTTTTCAGTTCCATGCATTGATCTCCTTTCTGAAAAGGGGCGGTTGTCCGCCCCTCTGTTTATACGGTAAGTCCTGCTTTTACAAAGCGCACACAGCCGCCGGGATTTGTGCACATGAGGTTGCCGTAGGAAGCAAGCAGTGCACGGAAAATGGAGGTGTCGGGCATGGGAACGAACACGCCGCCGTCCTTTTCCATGAAGTTCCAGGGAGTTGCCTCCAGATAGAATGCAGAGGTATCTACGCCCCAGACCTCGTTTTCGGGCACAAAGCGCTCGTTGACGATGATGACTTCATTCGAACCAACGAGGATCTTGTAGCCAACTGCGCCGCCGACGAAGTGGTACTTGTCGCAAACGGTGACGTTGTTGGTGTGGATGTAATCCTGATATGCAAGGAAAGCATCGTCGCCCATCATCAGAAGGTCGATGTTTGCACCCTTGTAATCCTTTGCCTCCTTGATGCCGCGGTAGAGCACAAGGTCGGTCAGGTCATTCTTTGCATCCACCACGGTGGGCTGGATCCACGGATTGTCTGCCTTGGAGATTCCGTAGAGCGTCTCGGACTCGCCGAAGATCGCACCGAGACCGCAGAGCTCGCGGTTATAGCTGCCCTGTACGGTGATGAAGCCCTCGCCGCTGAGCGCAAGCGCACCCTCCACGAGGATGGTCTTTGCCGCACGGTCGACAGACAGGATGCGGTGACCTGCATTGGAAGCGGTCAGCGTTCCGTCTGCGCTGTAGAGATCGATCGAGAGCCCCTCGATCACGCGCTTGATACCGTCAAGTGTGAGGATGGTGTTTGCACCCGATGCAGTAGCCGCAGTCACGGTCGCCAGCTTGCCGCTACCGTCACCGAAGAGAGCTCTGCCGATGTTCCACTTTGCTGCCGCATAGGAACCCTTGATCTCGCTGTCAAGCGCATTGATCATCGAGGAAGCGTTGCTGGATGCAAGCTCAATCGTCTTGTTGGAGATCTGCAGATCGACATACATATCGACCGCGTCGATCTCAAACAGCGTGTAGCGCTGTGCACCTGCCTTGGGCGTGCCGACACCCTCTGCACCAAAGCCGAAGCCGCCGTTGATGCCGACGGGAGCGGCGCACTTGATGGTGTTGTTGGTCAGTGCGACCTTCTTGATCTTTTCCAGAAAGGGCGAAGGCTCGGTGCCGATCTGATTGGTCAGCGCAGGCTGATACTTGTCCTTGAGAATTGCTTCGAGTTTAGTAAGAATCTGTGCCATGATTTGTTTTTCCTTTCGTAATTAAAAATTAAATCTCGGAGAAAAGGCGGACATGCGCCGACTTTTCTCCACCTTACGAGGTCTCGCGCGGTCGAGCGCGACGCGAGTGAAGGACCTCATCCAGTCGAAAACCTTGGTTTTCGACTGCTATTTTATATGCCGAACGCCGCTCTTGCGAGTGCCGAGGCTTCCTCGATACTCTTCGGCTTCTTTGCCGGCGTCAGCGGCAGGCTCGCACCGCCGTTTGTCGCATGCAAAGCAGGTGCTTTTTCCGCGCGCAGCTTTTCCAAGATCGCCGCCTCGCAAAGGCGCATCGCCTCGGGATTGCTCTGTAGTTTGGTGAGCAGTTCCTCTGCGCTCGGCGTGTCGCCCGCGTGCATGCCGCGGTCGATGTAATACGCGGTGCGCAGTTTTTCCTCATCCGGAAGCGACTGCAGCGCGGGGGTCTGCGCCAGAATCTCCTCGATCGCGCCAATGCGCGCACCGAAGCCGCTCAGCCCGCCTTCTACCGCGAGTTTATACTTTGCAGACGCATAGCGCGCGTCCTGCAGTTCTGTGCTGTACTTCGCATTTGCCGCCGAGAGTGCCTGCGCCTCGACCTCTGCGGTATACGCCGCGAGCGCCGCATCGCGCTCTTCGGCAGAAAGTGCCGCAAGCGCATCAAATTCAAGCATTGGTTTCTTCTGTTCCATCCGTTTGTCCTTTCTTTTCCTTTCCCGCGCTCTCGTGCGCAGCGATATGCTCTTCCAAAGCCGCCGCTAAAGACGGTGCGGCTTGCCGCGATTTGTAGTAGCTGTATTCGAGTGCGGCGCGGCGATGCTCCGCAATATGCAGCTCGTGGTCATCGTACGGGCAGACCGCAAGTGCCTTGCCGCGCAGCAGCTCGCCGTTTTCGCGGCGGGCGGCGGCACTTTGCAGCTCATCCTCATAAACCGACCGCAAAAAGTCGCCGACATGCATACGCGCAAGCAGCTTTTTGCGTACCTGCCGCGGGATCTTGCCATTCTCATCGTTGAACAGTCCGAGCGTAATGCCGCTCTGAATGGCAGCAAGGCGACTTTCGTCACTGTGGAGCAGCGAGTTTTCGCTGGCAAACACGATGTCGTAGGAATTGAGGTCCTCACTGCACCAAACGAGGTTTGCACTTGTATCATAGCCGCCCGTGAGGCTTTCGATATGCGCGATATTGCCATGCTCCTTGTAGAGCTTCAGCCAGATCTTCGCCGCATGCAGCACCGCCTCGCGGATGGCATCTCCCGAAAGTGCAAGCCGCACGCCGTCGATCTCGCGCAAACGCTCGATCGCGCTTGCACTGCTCAGCGCAGACGAATGGTTGCCGGTCGCACCGAGGTGCGAGAGTCCTGCCGCGTATTCCATCTCATGCGAAAGGGTCTCACATTCCTCGAATACACCCGCCGGCAACGCGGGGGTTGCGAGCGGCTTCGGCTCGCCGCGGTCGGGATTATACTCCACGATGTCACCGGGCGCCACTCCGTTTGCCGCCAGCTCGTCAATATCCTCCACCGAGCCCTCGGGGACGAGCAGCGGGTTCAACGCCAAGGTGCGGATATAATCGTGGATCTTATTCTTGACACCGTTGTAAGCACGTTGCAACGGTATAAGATCCTCGATCACCGATCTGCCGAAAAACATACCCGCCGTGCGCTTGGTACGCAGGACAGCAAGCGGATATTCATCAATCGGCAGTGTGCCGTAATAGAGGATGCGGTCGGGCGTTGCAATAAACATTCTGCCCGAGGGGTGTCTTGCCGAGGGGCGCTCCATATATGTACGGAGCAGTGTGGAGTTCTCTGCCTTGCGGCAACCGACCGCAAAGGTCGCGCCCACGTATCCGAGCCCGCCCGTGCCTGCCGTGGGCACGATGGCATAGGTATCCACGCTTCGGGGCTTGACGCGCACGCCGTACCGGCGGTTAACCTCGTCGATGCTGACCACCTGTTCTAAGATGATCGATGCCTGATCGGCAAGGTTTTCCTTATAGATGCTTTCGGGAAGTACCTCATAGGGTGTCAGCACGCCGAAATCGAGATCGCCGAGCGGCAGACGCTTGTCGCCGTCGAGAATAGCGTCTCCCTTGGAGGGATCCCACCAGGAAAGCAGAAATGCCGTACCGCAAAGCTCGCTCCAGAGCACAAGGCTATCCTTTTTGGAAAGAAAATCGCACTTGTACTGCGTCTGCGTCAGAAGCCGCGTTGCCACAAGACTCTTTTCATAGTCCGAAAGCTCGCTTGTGGCAGGATGTACCTCCATCGAAAAATCGAGCGACTTAAAATTGGCAATGCGCGTCTCAATGAGCGGTGCGATGCGGTTGTATACCCCGCGCTCCATGTAGTCATACGGCGGCGCATACTCCTCAAGCTCCGCGCGGTAGGGATTGATGTCGCGGTACTGATGCCCTGCGTAAAAATCCGAGCAAAGCATCCATCTAAGCTCCAAAGGACGGCGTTCCTCGTGACGGCGGCGGCACTCGTCCTCGATCATCCGAAGAATATCCTCCCGATACTCGCCGCGCGGCGGCTCTTTTTCTTTAAATTGAAACAGTTTCATTGATTGGTTCTCCTCTTTTCATCGATCGCCGTGCGGTGGGGCGAATAGTGCCGCAGCTTTCCGTGCGGTACTTCCCTTTTCCCGCCCAAAGCCTGCAGCACTTCTCTTCTGAAACGGCGATACGATACTTCAAAATACAATAGTGCCGCGCAAAGCACGATCCATACCATCCCCGTCATGCCTTTGCTCCCTTTTTCGGGTGCAACAGCCGCGCGATCTCGGCGGCGCAGTCGGCGCAGATGTAAAAGCCGCCGAGAAGGTTGGGGCTACCCGACACCTTATAGGTGTCGGTGCACTTACAGGCAGGCACCGTGCAGATATGCTTGCTCTTTTTCACTGTGATCTGCTTGATAAAAACTCCTTCTTTCGTCTAAAATCTCATGTTGCGGCGGTTTTTACCGGTAAAGTCGGTGATCCTTGGCTGATCCTTCCGCGAAGGCGCACCCGTCTGCATCACCGCAAAATAGCGGAGTGCATCCGGCAAATGCGTGATCTCATGCGGCTCGGTGGCACAGTCGCCGATGTGCTTTTTATCGCCGGTGAGCGAGGGCAGACAGCGAATGAGGTTTTCACAGCTACTGCTGATCTTCATCCGCGCATCGAGCTTGCCGTCGGGAGAAGCCGTCACCTTCAGCCACTCCTTCAGCGCCATCCAGCCTCCCACGCGGTTGTTGTCGGCGGGGGTCAGCGACACACCGTGGTTGGCAAACAGCATGGCGATGCTCTTGCCCGAATCCTTTTGCCTTGCCCACAGGTCAGGCGGTGCAAATGTACAGTAGATCTCGAGTCCCTCGCTCGCCTCCCGTATCGCCTCGGCTGCCGCCGAAACGATGAGATCGTGCGCATACACTTCTTTGAAAACGGTTGCGCGCCCGACCGAGTCCACCGCGATAAACAGACAGGCAAGCGCATCCAGACCGTAGTCGACCGCGCGGTAGATCCGCACACCGACAGGCAGAGGCGAGGGCGGCACCACGTGAATGTCACTGCGGAATTCCGAGAAGAACTGTCCGCCGCCCACGCCCCATTCGCCAAGCCCGCAAACGCGGTAGCGCGCGGGATCGCGTACACGCATTTCGGCGAATACGCGCTTGTCCGCTTCGTCCAGCCACTCGTTGACCTTGTAGTTTACGGTCAGGGTGAACACGTCGGGATTTGCACGGTCAAAGAATCGGCGCTTGAGCCAATGATTCTCGCTCCA
>CAYQBT010000055.1:0-8311 GCA_964415775.1 uncultured Lachnospiraceae bacterium | reverse complement strand
CGCACTTGAGGCGATCAAGAAGGCAGATTCCACCGATCCTGCAAAGATCATGGAAGCGATCTGGGGCGTTGAGTACACCGGTGTAACCGGCGAGATCAAGTTCGACGATGTCAACGGCGACGCTATCAGAACCGCTGCTTACATCAAGAAGGTAAACACCGAGACCGCTCTTTGGGATTTCGTAAAAGAGCAGGGCGTAAACTAATCTGCATACAACCTCGTTTGGGAGGGCTTGACGGTTTTTCCGTCAAGCCCTTACCTTGATTTTCGGGTCGCTTTGAAAGGGCAGGAAAGTGCCCTTCCCGGTCTTTTCACGACGACCTGAAACACGGTTTGCTTTGTTTAAATTTGTTTAAAGAGGAATTCTTATGAACATCACAATAGACCATATCTTAGCCGGCATATCCGCCGGCGGTCAGTATGCGCTGATCGCTATCGGCTATACCATGGTATACGGCATCCTGCGTCTGATCAACTTCGCGCACGGTGACGTTTTCATGGCATCCGGTCTGATCATTGTATATCTCACTACGGCAATGCCCTTGCAGTATGCGATCCCGGTCGTTATTCTCGGCACGGTGATTCTCGGATTCTTTATTGAGCGCGCGGCATACAAGCCGCTGCGAAGCGCACCGCGTATGTCGGTTATGATCTCCGCGATCGGCGTTTCCTACCTCATTCAGAACCTCGCGCTGTATATCACCGGCGGTCTGCCGCAGACCTATCCTGCGATTCCGTGGGTCTCCGACTCGGTAACCATTTTCGGCGCAGTTACCAAGCGCGTGACCGTGCTTACGCCTATTCTGACGCTTGTACTGGTCGTACTGCTCGTTGTTCTGATCCGCTACACCAAGATCGGCATGGCCATGCGCGCGGTTTCCAAGGACTTTGAGACCTCGCAGCTTATGGGTATCAAGATCAACAAGGTCATCAGCACGACCTTCGTTATCGGTTCGTTCCTTGCGGCGATCGGTTCGCTCCTGTATTTCTCGAGCTACCAGTCGGTTACGCCTACCTCGGGTGCAATGCCGGGACTCAAGGCGTTTGTTGCGGCGGTATTCGGTGGTATCGGTTCGATCCCAGGCGCGGTGGTGGGTGCCTTTGTCATTGGTATCTGCGAGAACCTCATCAAGTCGAGCACGGAGTTCTCCATTTTCTCGGATGCGTTCACCTTCGCTCTCCTGATCGTGGTACTTTGCGTAAGACCCACCGGTCTCTTCGGCGAGAAGTCGACCGATAAGGTATAAGGAGGATGTCATGAAAACAAAGAAGTTTAATTACAGAATCATTGACATCGCTCTGCTTGTCATTGTTTTCGCGCTGGTTTTCGTAGCAGACCAGACGCTCCCCACCTACGATATTAAGTTCAAGATTTTGCAGAAGGGTGCCGTATTTGCACTCGTTGCAGTCTCCATGAACCTGCTCAACGGCTTTACCGGTCTGTTCTCGCTCGGTCAGGCGGGCTTCATGCTGCTTGGCGCGTATACATACGCGATCTTCACCATTCCCACCGATGACCGTCTTTCGGTGTACAAGTATTACACCACGGTCAATGCGGCAGGGGAGGAGATCGGCGGTCTGGTACAGTTTGTCCTGCCGATGGGTATTGCCATCGTGCTTGCCGGTCTGGTCGCCGCCGTGTTTGCATTCTTTATCGGTCTGCCGGTACTGCGCCTCAAGAGTGACTATCTTGCGATCGCTTCGCTCGGCTTTGCAGAGATCCTGCGCGCGGTTTGCCAGTGGAAAGGACTCGGTCCGCTCACCAACGGCTCGAACCAGCTCCGCAGCTATCCGTATTTCAACTCGATCATGCCGTATTTCCTGATCGCGGGGCTTTGTATTGCAATCATTGCACTGCTCATCAAGTCCACCTACGGACGCGCGTTCAAGGCGATCCGCGATGATGAAGTGGCCGCAGAGGCGATGGGCATCAACCTTGCAAAGCACAAGATGTTCTCGTTTGTTATCAGCTCGTTTTTTGCAGGAGTCGGCGGCGCGCTGTTTGCAATGTACCAGAATACGATTCAGGCAAAGCCCTTTACGACGACTCTCACCTATGAGATCCTCTTGATCGTCGTCATCGGCGGTATTGGTTCGATCAGCGGTTCTGTCATCGCAAGCTTCCTCTATATCGCTTGCTCTGAGTGGTGGCTCCGTTTCCTCGATACGCCCGATGTTATCCCCGGACTCACGCGCAACGGCTTCCGTCTGGTTGTGTTCTCGGCGGTTATTATGATCATCGTTCTCTTCTTCCGCCGCGGTCTGATGGGCGACAAGGAGTTCTCCACCGAGCGGATCGTAAACGGTGCGAAGCGGTTTGTCCAGGATCTGAAAGAAAAGCGCAAAGCAAAGGAGGCAAAGTGACATGAAAAACCTTCTGAAGCTTGAAGATATTACGATGCAGTTTGGCGGCGTTGTCGCTGTCAACAACCTTTCTCTCGAGGTAAACGAGGGCGAGATCGTCTCGCTCATCGGTCCGAACGGCGCAGGTAAGACGACTGCGTTCAACGTTGTGACCGGAGTGTATGAGCCCACAAACGGCCGCGTCAGCTTTGACGAAAAGGAGATCGTGGAGAGCCATCCCCACGGCAAGATGCGTAAGGCATACGCCGGTGAAAACCGCGGCGTATACAAGAAGCGCATCGTAAAAACACCCGATAAGATCACCAACCTCGGCATTGCACGTACCTTCCAGAATATTCGTTTGTTCAAGTCCATGACGGTGTTTGAGAATGTACTTGTGGCTATGCATATGCGCAGAAAGAGCAATCTCTTTACCGCAACCTTCATGCTCAACTGGAAAGAGGAGAAGAAGATGCGGAAAATGGCAGAGGAGCTGCTCGAGACGGTTGGGCTGCTCGACGTCAAGGATGAGCTCGCAACCAGTCTGCCGTACGGCAAGCAGCGCCGTCTGGAGATCGCGCGCGCGCTGGCTACCGAGCCGAAGCTGCTGCTACTCGACGAGCCTGCTGCCGGCATGAATCCGCAGGAGACGGATGAGCTGACCGCGTTTATCCGCGAGATCCGTGACGGATTTGGACTCACGATCTTCATGATCGAGCACCACATGAACCTCGTTATGGACATTTCGGATAGAATCTATGTTATCGATTTCGGTAAGATGATCGCAAGCGGTACGCCCGCCGAGGTGCAGAACAACGACCTCGTTATCAAAGCATATCTGGGGGTAAGTGAAGATGAGTAATATTCTGGAAATCAAAAACCTCAGTGTGTCCTACGGCGGAATTGAGGCGATAAAGGGCATTTCCCTCGACGTAGAGACCGGCAAGATCGTTACCCTGATCGGTTCTAACGGCGCGGGCAAAAGCTCCACGCTCCGTTCGATTGCGGGTATTGTAAAGGCAAAGCACGGCGAAGTGCTTTTTGAGGGCGAAAACATCCTCGGTATGACGCCTGACCAGATCGTAAAGCGCGGTGTTACCCTCGTTCCGGAGGGACGCCGCGTATTCCCCAATCTCACGGTTTTGGAGAATCTGAAGATCGGCGCGTATCTGCGCAAGGACAATATCAACGATGACCTTGAAAATGTTTATGCACTTTTCCCGAGATTGAAGGAGCGATCCTGGCAGCTTGCGGGTACGCTTTCGGGCGGTGAACAGCAGATGCTGGCTGTCGGCAGAGCGCTGATGGCGCGTCCTAAGCTCATCATGATGGATGAGCCGTCCCTCGGTCTTGCACCGCTGGTCGTACAGGGCATTTTTGACATCATTAGTCAGATCAACAAGCAGGGCATCACCGTGCTCCTCATTGAGCAGAATGCAAATATGGCGCTCAAGGCGGCAGATTATGCGTACGTTATGCAGACGGGCGAGATCACGCTCAGCGGCACCGGCAGAGAACTGCTGGAAAATGAGGAAGTCAAAGAAGCCTACCTCGGAAAGAAAAAATAACTTCCCCAAAAACGCGATATTTAGAGAATTGGTAATTGGGGAATTTACAAAGAAGTCGTTCTCACAAAAATGTGAGAACGACTTCTTTGTATTTGCGAGCACCACCACAAGATCCAAACGCTAACGCGTTTGCCCTGTGGGTTTCGGCTACGCATCTCCCACGCTGTCATCCTGAGCGAAGGCGAAGCCGAAGTCGAACTTTTGCGTTAGCAAAGCGCGAAGCGGGATCTTGTGGGAGATGCTTCGCTCAAGATGACGGTGGTGGTGCGCTCTGGCATTTCGCCTCCCTCGCGTTTTTTGTTTTGACCGATGTTTCATGGAATCGTATTTTTCGCCATATACTTATATGAAACTATATTTCTGGAAGGGCGAGATCCATGCAAATCACAAAAATTCATGCGGCGGGGAGCGACTATTTGGTTTGCACCGATTCGGATGCAACAAATGCGGCACTTGCCAGGCGGATCCTCAACCGCCGCACCGGCATCGGTGCCGACGGGTTGCTCCTGCTTAGCGGCGGCGAGGGTGCGGATGTATATTTACGGATGTTTTTGCCGGATGGCAGCGAGGGGGATGCCGAAGCCGCCGCGCTGATCGCGGCGGCGAAGTATCTGCACGACAGAGACCACACAAAATGCCGCGTCACCATTGGCAGCGGCGAGCATGTGTACACCGTTCGACTGTCGATCTTGCGCGGACGGGTGCTGTGTGCCTGGCTCACTATGCCGCAGATCGTTCCAAAGCCAATGGAGCAGCTCAAATACTACCACGGTATCCGCGGCGAGGTACTGCGCGCGTGTCTGACGCATCCGCGCATCAGCATCTATACGCTCGGCGGTGCGCACGCGGTTTTTCTGCTGGAAAGCTGTGCGGCACTCCGTGCTCTGCAATTGCAAAGCGTTTGCCGCAGGCTGGAGGAGGTGCTGTTTTGGGGGGAGGCGATCGATCTGCATTTTGCGGCGATCGCGGGTGACAATATGCTGTCCGTGCGCTCCTGGCGTTGTAGAACGGGGGAGATCAGCGCAAGCGGCGAGGGGGCAGTACTCAGCGTGTATGCGGCAACCGCCGCCGAGCTGTGCGATTCGCCGCGCGTGATGGTAAAGTGTCTTGGCGGCAGTTTTTGCGTGGAGCTACGCGAAAAGGAAGCGTCGCTTTGCGCCAAGTGTGAGACGGTTTTTGTCGGCGAAGCCGTATAAAAAAAGGGGAACTTTTTAAAAAAAGTTCCCCTTGATTTCTATTATATCCAGATATGCACATCAAAGCTTTTGCCGCAACGCGGGCATTTGACCGAATGCTTACCTTTTTTGATCGGCAGGCGCAACGCGGCATGGCAGTATTTGCATTTGCGGTATCTGCAGACCTTTCGATCGTGGAAACGGTCGCGGATGTATGCAAAATAATTCTTGATTCTTTGCCAGATTTCGCGGAATTTCCGATTTTCCTCCCGCCGCTTATAAATATTGGTTGAAAAATACCGATAGACTGCAAAAAAGAACGCGGCATATCCCAAAAGTAGAAATAGCGGCGTGAAAATCCTTGCCAAAACGCTGCAAATCACGTATAATAAGATCAGCACATAGAATAGGGTGTCAGCGCCGTATCGACCGTACATAAAACGGTTGAAGCGGTCGAGCAGTTTGCGAAACATAACAGCAGTCCTTTCATAAATGTTTCTATTCCTATTGTACCACGAAAGTTTGGCATATAGGTAGTTTTTTTCTGAAATGTTTGTGAATTTTTCATCCGTATGCAAAACAGGTCAAAAAGGAGAGCAGAATGGCAAAACAGGTCTGGAAGGGCGGGGCATTGCTCGCGCCGCTCCCCGCGGTACTCGTCACCTCGGGCGATATGGAGAACAGCAACATTATCACCATCGGCTGGACAGGCATCGTCAACACGATTCCGCCTAAAACCTACATTTCGGTGCGCAAGTGTCGTCACAGTTATGGACTGATCGAGCAGAGCCGCGAATTTGTGATCAATCTTACCACCGCCGAGATGATCCGCGAGGTGGACTATTGCGGCATCTATACCGGTAAAAAGGTGGATAAATTCAAAAAATGCGGCTTCACCAAGGAGGTGGCGAGCGCCGTTGCGGCGCCGCTGATCGGCGAGAGTCCGCTGTCGCTTGAGTGTCGGGTGGTGGAGATGACCGACCTTGGGACGCATGTGATGTTCCTTGCGGACATTGTTGCCACCGATGTGGACGAATCGCTTATAGACGAGAGCGGGAAACTCGATCTTACGCGGGCGCATCTGACCGCGTATGCCCACGGGGAATACTTTGCTCTTGGCAAAAAGCTCGGCAGCTTCGGATTTTCGGCAAAGAAAAAGAAAAAAACAGCGAAGAAGAAAGAGAAGTGATACAACCAACTGTTGCTTTACAATAGTTTGTGTTTGTGATAGGATGAATGCATGCGTTTTACAAGGAGGTCATTATGTGGTTTAGCGAGGAAGATCATACAAATCCTGTTATAACGGCAGAAGAACAAGTTGCATCTGCGCACAAAAAACACAATATCTTTACTTTGCCGAAAACGGCGGTTTTATTATATATGGGCGGTCTTGCTTATATCCAAGAAAAATACGAGGTGGAAATCATATCCGAGAGATTTCCCCGATTTTTGAATGCATGTCCTGTATATAAGATAAAAGAAAATGAAAAAATATGTTTTTTGGATGGCGGACGCGGTGCACCGCAAGCGGTAGATACGATTGAGATATTGAAAGCCCTCGGTGTGCAAAATATTATTTCTGTTGGAATGATAGGCGGATACTCAAATCGTATTCAAGTCGGAGATATTGTAATTCCGCCTTTTGCGTATTCAGAAGAAGGAACTTCTTTGCATTACTATAGTGATAAAGATCGTTTTACTCCAAATCAAGAGTTATTTGATAAAGCCATTTGTTTTATCGAAAACCATAAACAATTCCCCATCGTGTCTACTGATGCTGTATATCGGCAGACATTTCAAAAGGAATCTTTATGGAGAGACAAAGGTGCTGTCGGGGTGGATATGGAAACATCTGCGTTGTTTAGCGTCGGCAGTTATTTAGGGCTAAAAGCAGTCGCTATCCTCATGGTTTCCGACATACACCCGCTGCATGAGAACGATGAAAAATGGTGTTGGAAAATGACAGCCGAAATGCGAAGAGAAGTTATCTATCAAGCTATCGATTTTGCTTTATCTTTATAAAAAATGCTACCGAACATTTTTCGTTCGGTAGCATTTTTTAGCCTTCTCCAGCGGAGAAGGGGGACCACAACGTGGTGGATGAGGAGAACGCCTTTTGCAGAATGATGCTGGTGCTCTCCGCATCCGTCAAGCGCTCTAAAACAGAAAAGCATCGCTGTAAATGAGAAAACACGCGCCAGAACTGAAAATCGCCATCTGTACTTTTGTGAGGCGCGCTTGCCACCTTCCCCGCTGGGGAAGGCTATCGCTGCGGCGGGATGATTTACTCTTTCAAATCGTCCGCTGTCATGCCAAGATGCTGCAGAATATCATTGCAGACTGCATTGAAATTCTTGTTGATACTTAGATTAGTGTATCTTAGCACCGTAATTCCGAGTTGGCGTAAATCGCGGTCTCTTTCTTGATCGGCTTTTTCACTTTCGGGCATAGTGTGTTGCACGCCGTCAATTTCAATCACGATCCTTGCACTGGCAATAAAGAAATCGACGATGAAGTTCCCGATATTCTTTTGGCGGTTCACTGTTACAGGGAGCTTTTTCAGAAAATCATACCAAAGATGTTTTTCTTCGGGCGTCATATTCTTGCGAAGCTGCTGCGCATTTGAAACTAATTTTTTGTGATATCCGTATAGCATATTTTTCTTGCTGCTGATTTGCTCTCCTCATCCACCAAAGCGCTCCAAGGCTAAAACGCATCGCCGCAGGCGAGGCGAAAACGCGACTCTATAGTTCCTGTTTGCACAAAGCGAATAGTCGCGTTTGGTCCCCCTTCCCCGCTGGGGAAGGCTGAGAAGAGTATCGGCTCAATCTAATTGTCTACTTTTAATCAATGCTCTTGTCGATCTTGAATCTTGTGATCTTTCTCGAAGTGTTCTTAGGGAACTCTTCGCTACGGATCTTGACCTTGCCGACTGCCTTATAGGAGACGTTTTTCTTGTTGATCTCCTTGATCGCGTCCTTGAAGTAGGTTTCTACATCCTCGATGCCGCGCATTTTCAGCGAGTCGAAGTCGGGGTAGATCTCGGCAACGATGACTTCCTTGGACGGGTCGCTCTTGCTTTCACCCGCGTAGACAACCACCTCGTTTACGCCATAGACGCCCTGAATATCGGTTTCGATCTCCTCGGGGTAGACATTCTTGCCGTTGGAGAAGATAATGAGGTTCTTGAGACGGCCGGTGATGTAGATCCACTGGTCATCGCCC
>CAYQBT010000054.1:0-8331 GCA_964415775.1 uncultured Lachnospiraceae bacterium | reverse complement strand
CCATGGTGTCATCCTCCTGTGTATCCTCCGAAAATGATCCGTAGGGGCGAACTGTGTTCGCCCGAAGAGCAAACACCAAGCGGGCGAACGCAGTTCGCCCCTACGATATGGTGAACATATTGTGCAAACGATAAAAATGGTCTTGGCATTTGCCAAGACCATTTTAGCATGATTTTGCAGATGGTGCAACTACTCCCCGTAATATTCTTTCAGCATTTTGTTTGCTTTCATGGAGGAGAGCGAGGACGCGCGGAGGTCTTCTTTCTCGAAATAGTAACGGCTATGCATGTTTTCAAGACGCTCTTTTGCGCGGGAGGCAACCTCCGCGTTTTCATCCTTTGTGAGCTTGATCAGCGCGGAAACGCCGTAGGAGCCGCACTCGTAGGCAAGGTAGCTTGTATCCAGCTCGTAGGCATCGTGCATGCCGCTTTCATAGGCATAGAGGTTATAGTTTGCGATGACCTGATACGGTTCGGCGAGGGCGGTCACCGACAGAATGATGCATGCCGCCGCGAGGATCACACGCATGTGCTTGAAATTTCTCCAAAAGATCTTTGCGATCGTTGCGGCGAATACACAAAGCAGAAAGACCATAAAGATAGAGGTACCGAGTCTTAGGAAGGTCAGCCCGTAGGAGCGGATGTAGAGCAGCATTTTTGCAATGGATGCAACCACAAGGAAGATAGAAAAAACGCTGATCGAGACCATGGCGATGCGTGTGAGCGTGGGCAGTTTGCCGTCCTCGGTGCGGCGCACGAGCAATTCGGCAAGGAAGAGCAGACCGAGGTTGCAAAGGCAGATGAGGCACATCTCAAAGAAGCCGCGGCGGGCGTACTCGGCATAGGTGTAGTCCTCAGGGAGGAGTCCCGCAAACCCGCCGACAAGATAGGATACCTGCGTGCAGAGGAAAACAAGGTAGAGCAGGGCGACCGAGAGAAGAACGGTATCGACCACGGTGCTGTCCAGAATCGAAAGGTACGGTTTTGCCTCCGAGGTCTTGAGGCGCGTTTTGCTTTTGCGGATCGCGAAGACAAGCGGAATTCCGAACAGCACAAGCAGAGCGCCGAGAAACAGGGTAAAGAAGATCTCGTCAAAGTCGATCGTGATCGAATCGACAAAGCTTTCGAACGCCTGATCGGCAAAGATCAGCAGCGTGGCGAGCACGGCCAAGATCGGGAACGCAATGCAGAGAGAAAGCAGGATCTTTCCGAGCTTTTTTACCTTGCCGTCCCGGCTGCCCGCTACTGCGCGGGCGGTCATGGAGATAGCAGGACAGCTCTCGCCGAAAAAGAGGTAGAACGGGGAGAGCAGGGCGCGGAAGTCGTCGAGCGACGGTGCCTTGATCCCGCACGCCGAGACGAAGAAGACCGACAGCGCGAGGATCAAAAAGAGAAATTTAAAAAATGCAAATGCGGTATTCTCGTAGATCGCAAAGCTGATGAGGGTGACGCACGCGGCGGCGAGAGCGAGGATGCCGAGCGGGGTAAAGTGCAGGATGCCGCGCAGGTAGAGGAGCGTGCAGAGGAGCAGGCCGACAGCGCCGACGGCAAAGCCGAGCTGCAGTCCGCCGATATAGAAGCTGTTTGCCGCGAGCAAAGCAAGGAGGCAAAGCAGCGTCAGAAATACATAGTCACGGCGATGCACCTCGGGCAGCTTTTCGGCGGGCTTTTCCATCGGCTTTCCGGTTACGGGATCAAAATTATAGTTTTCAGGTGTTAAAGGTTGATTTTGCATGGTTACTCCTTTCCGTCGTCGATGAATTCTAAAATATCGCCGGGTTGGCAGTTTAGTGCCTTGCAGATCGCTTCCAGCGTGGAAAAGCGGATGGCTTTCGCCTTGCCGGTTTTTAAAATGGAGAGGTTTGCCTGCGTGATGCCGACGATCTCGGCAAGCGCGCCGGAGGAAATTTTATTTTTCGCCATCTCCACGTCGAGATTGATTCGGATAGACATGGTTGTATTCCTTTCTAAGAGTAATATCCGCTCGCTGTCATCCTGAGCGGATCTGTCGGTTTATATCGTCATATCGTTTTCATCCTTGAGTAGGACGGCGGCGGCAAAGCAGTTTTTGACAACGCGCACGATCAGCGTAATGAATGCGGCGCAGACTGCAAACAGATAAAAGGGCATATAGAAATATCCCGCCACCACGAAAATAATAGTCGCAAAGAAAAGCAGAAACGAAATGGCGCGGAGCAGACGGGTGTTCTGTCTGGTGAATACCTCGCCGCCGAGAATATTGCCGAGCAGCTTCCAAAGGCAGATCAGCACGCCTGCGGCAAACGGCAGGATGGTATAGCAGGTCGTCACGAGGGGCAGATAGATGGTTTCGGGGCGATGAAAGCGCCCGATAAAGCCTTTCGCGAGCATGGGTGCCGTAAAGGCGAGGACAACGAGTAGCACGCCGAATACGGCAACGGTGATCAGCGAAACAAGTGCACTACGGTCTTTTTTCATGGTGACAATTTCCTTTCGGGTGGTTTGTGATTACAGAATAACATGCTTTTTATCGTTTGTCAATAAAAATATTGCGAAAAACAAGAAATTTTTAAAAATTTTCCTTTTTTGTTGCGAAAAATGTCAGTCTGTGCTATTATAAAGGTAGAAATTGTAAAGGAGAGAGTATATATGGATCCGAGCTCGTATGATTTTTTTGATGCTTTTGAAACCGGTGCGGCTGTAACTGCCGGACTTCTGGTCTTTTTGCTTGTTTTCTGCGGCATTCTGCTGGTGCTGACACTCGGTATGTACGTGGCGCAGGGTATCGCGATGCTGCGTATGGCAAAGAAGGTCGGCGTACCGAACGGCTGGATGGCGTTTGTTCCGGTGGCAAATGCGTATCTGATCGGTAGAATCGCCGATGCCGGAACGGGAAAGGGCGTTCACACCAAGCGGCTGTTGATTTCCTACATTGTGATGTATGTGCTCCTGATTCCGTACGAGATCGCTACCTTTGTGACCAATTTTTTGAGATCGGATGCGGCTATGGGTGTGGCGTTTGTTTTTGTAGGATTTGCACTTGCGTATATGGCTGCTGCTGTTTGCGCCTGTGTGTTCTGCTATATCGCATATTATCATATCTGCAAGAATTTCGGCGGCGCGTCGGGTACGGGATACTTTGTTGGTCTTTTAGTGAGCGCCTTTGTTTGTGCGCCTGTTGTTTGCGTCCTGTTACTGATCCTCTCGGGCAAGACGCCGGCGATGACCGAAAACGGCAGTACGGTCGTTACACCGCCGACACCGCCCACACCGCGGCAGGATGACGTGTTCACCGCATAAGTAGAAAAAGGGAAGACTGGCGGAAATGTGTGCATCAACCCCGTAGGGGCAGAATGCGACCGCAGGTCGCTATGTCCTCTGACTGTCCGTTTTGTCACGGTTCGATGGTGGTATGCGGCGGGAGCAAGCCCCCGCCCTACAAGGGATATGTCGCCGTAGCGATGCCGTAAATTGGTATTTTGTAGGGCGCGACGTCCCCGACGCGCCGTTTTTGCCATGGTTCGATGGTGGTACGCGGCGGATATCCCGCCTGTCCCTACAAAAGCAGAGGATTCCTTTTCTACGATCTTTCATTGGCAATACGACATAAAACAAAAAAGAACCAAGCGTACCAGCGTACCGCTTGGTTCTTTTTTCTATGCTTTACTCTACATAAAATTCCTGCATATCGTCGAGGCGGAGGCAGCCGAGGGGCAGACCGAAGGCGGCGCCGCAGTCAATGGCGATATGTCCGTTCAGCTTGAAGATCTTTCCCTTGCTACCGGAATGGATCTCCACGGTGGGCTTATGGCCGGTGACGAGGATCTTGTCCGAAAAGTAGATGCGCGAGTAGTCGGGTGAGTGGTGGAGCAGCTCGTCGATCGCATAGTCCTCAAGGTCGCGGGAAACGGAGAAGCCGTCCAGCCCTGCATGCACCAGCACGAAGGTCTTGTCGCCGACCTCGATCTCCTCATAAGGGGCAAACTCCTCAAGATATTCCAAGATCCATTCGCGGTCATCGGGATCGAGCTCGCGGAAGGTGCGCACGGTTTCCTGACCGCCGTTTTTTCCCCATTCCATAAAGGATCGTAAGGTTGCGGGATCAAATTTTGCGATCGCCTGCTCGCTGATGTCCCCCGAAAGCTTTTGCAGAAGCGGGAGCGCCGTGTATTCATGCTCGCCGAGGATGGGATAGACGTTGGGGCGCGAGGACATGTCGAGCAGGATCTGAAACGATCCCTCGCCATAGTCGATCACGTCACCGAGCACAAACAGGACGTCTCTGTCCTCATCGAGCTTGATCATTTCCAGCATTTTTTGATAGCGATCAAAGTCGCCGTGTATATCTGAAATCACATATGTCATGGGAACACCTCCGATTTTTGTATATTGTAACACAAAGCAAGGTCGAAAACAAGCAAAAAAGCACGGGCGTTAAAGATATTTTCGAAGCAGGAAGAGGAGAAGCGCGATCCAAAGAACCGTACAAAGCGTAATTTTGAACAGTAGGAAAGGATGATTCTTGGTTTTGTGGCGGACGGACAGCATGGTGCCGAGCGTGCCGATGCCGCCTCCGAGCATCGAGAAGCGTACAAAGATACGCTCGGGCACGCGGCGGATGCTGCCGCGCGGACGGCGGCTGATGCGCTTGTCGTAGGCGGTGACGATCGCGGCAACAAGATTGATCAGGGCGAGATACCCGAAAAAGATATAGAAAATATAGGGTACGAGTTGTTCTAAGTTCATTTTGGTATTTTCGGCGATTGCCGCATATGGTCGTATGTTCCGTCAAGGCAGAGAGAGTAGGCACGCTCGGCTGCAAAGGTTTTTGCATACTGCGTGCGTGCCGCGTCGGAGAGCTTGTCTGTGGCAGAGGGTTTGGTCAGAATTTCGATCGGATGCTTTTCTCTTAGGACGCTTCTGCCACGTTCGTTCATGGCGAGCAGGCGGGTGTAGTGCACGGGCGCGTCCAGATCGGCGCGCGTGACCGAAAGGAGCGTGTAGAGCAGGCAACGCGCGATCTCGGCATCGGTATATCGCTTGGTGGCGGCAAGAGCGGTCAGATCGGCGATGCTGCCCGCATCTTTGGCGCTTTGGCGGAGTCTGGCGAGCAGTCCGCCGCCCGAAAAGGCGATGTCTGCATCTTCTGCGGTGTCGTGGAGCTTCAGCAATACGGCGCTTGCAAGTTTTTCTATGTCGGGGGCAAACAGTCCGTTTGCCGCGGCTTTTTGGAAGAGGGCATACGTTGCGTTGGGCATTTTCCCCGAAAATGCCTCTATGCCGCTTGCGGCATAGGCATTTCGCAGTGCGGTTGCAGAGGCAAAGCCGCCCGCACCGCTTTTGTAGTCGCCGATGCGCTTTACGGTATAGGGCTTGATGCTTGCCACCATGCGGCGGATGGCGCGCAGGTATTCAAGGGCAAGGATGTCGTTGGGGAGACTTGGCACATCCTCGCCGTAGAGTTCTTTGTAGAGCAGGGGATAGAGCCGCGTTTTGCCGCGCGCGGCATTCTCCGCGCTTTGCAGAGCCTCGGCAAGTGCCTTTTGCATTTCGCTACTGTCCAGACGGGTGAGAACGGTATCAAGCGTCTCCGTGTTTCCGCATTCGCTGCCGAACGCGAGGACATCTGCGCCCGTTTTTACGGCGATCTCTACGCCGGCGCGGGCAAAGATGCTTGCCGGTGCCGCAGAAAAGGGGAACGGGAGCTCGAGCACAAGGTCTGCGCCGGCATGCACTGCCGCTTCGGCGCGGATATAGGGCGGCGCGATGTACGGCGCGCCGCGCTGGGAGAAGATACCGCCGAGGATCACGGTGATGCACGCATCTTCGCCGAAGGTGCGGCGCAGCTGTTCAATCTGGTAGGCATGTCCATTGTGCAACGGGTTGTATTCGGCAATGATCGCAATCTGCATGGCGGTTCTCCTTTCGTGTTCGGTTTTCTTTGGCTATAGTATAACACAAACGCGCAAGTTTTTCCATAGGATACGCGAAGGAAGAAAGTTTTTTTGCCGTTGTCCTTGAAATTGGGAAATATAGGGTGTATAATAAAATAGTTAAGAATACTGTAAAAATTTTTCGGAGGTACTATAGAATGAATGTACTGGTTGTAAATGCCGGCTCCAGCTCGCTGAAGTATCAGCTGTTTGACACCACCGCAGGCGTGGTCAAGGCAAAGGGACTTTGCGAGAGAATCGGTATCGACGGCAAGATCAAGCACACCAATCTGGAAAGCGGCGCGGTATATGAGAAGGAAATCGAAATGACCAACCATACCGTTGCGACCAAGATCGTTATTGATGTACTCGTCAGTGCAGAGTACGGCAGCGTGAAGAGCATGGACGAGATCGAGGCAGTCGGTCACAGAGTTGTCCATGGCGGCGCGTATTTCTCGGAGTCGGTGCTCGTTACCGATGAGGTTATGGCAAAGCTGGAGCTCTGCCGCGACCTTGCTCCTTTACATACCCCTGCACACATTATGGGCATTGAGGGCTGCACCGCAGCGATGCCCGGCACACCCCAGGTTCTCGTATTTGACACCGCGTTCCACACTGCAACAATGCCCGAGCATGCATACGTATATCCCGTAAGCTATGATATGTACGAAAAGTATGCCGTTCGCCGTTACGGCGCACACGGCACCTCGCACCGCTATGTTGCAGGCGAGTGTGCAGAGCTTCTCGGCGGCGCAGAGGGCACCAAGATCGTAACCTGCCACCTCGGCAACGGCTCCTCGATCTCGGCAGTCAAGGACGGCAAGGTTCTCGACACCTCGATGGGCTTCACGCCTCTTGCCGGTATCGAGATGGGTACCCGCTGCGGCGATATCGACCCTGCGATCGTTCCCTTTATCATGAACAAGACCGGCATGACACCCGATGAAGTCAACAACTATATGAATAAGCAGTGCGGATTCCTCGGCGTATCCGGCGTTTCCTCCGACTGCCGCGACGTTGGCGCCGCTGCGAAGGAAGGCAACCACCGCGCTAAACTTGCACTCGATATCGTAGTATACGGTATCCAGAAGTTTATCGGTGCATACACCGTTGCAATGGGCGGTCTGGACGCGATCGTATTCACCGCAGGTATCGGCGAAAACGACTTTAATATGCGTGCAAACGTCTGCAAGGGACTTGAATTCCTCGGCGTAGATTTTGACTATGAGAAGAATCAGGGACGCTTTGGCGAAGCAACCGAGCTGACCAAGCCCGGCTCCAAGGTCAAGGTATTTATGATCCCCACCAACGAAGAGCTGGTTATCGCCAAAGACACAGAGGCTATTGTTAAGGCTCTGTAAAACAAAGTGAAAAGCCAAAGAAGCGCTGCCTGAACCGAGGCTGGCGAATCCGCCTTTGGCGGAGTCGGGGCGCGTCGGAACCGAAAGCCATCAAACAGCAGTTGGTTAGAGACGCGTTGCTATTGTAAAGGCTCTGTAAAAAGGCAAACAAAAGTTAAAGAATCGTTGCCTGAACCGAGGCTAAAGTACTCGTCGTGTTTTCTTAAAACCGCGAACGCATAGTCCGCGAGACGAGGACAAGGCGCGTCGGAACCGAAAGTCATCAAACAGCAGTCGGTCAGAGACGCGTTGATACTGAGGCTATTGTAAAAGCACTGTAAGACAAAAACAAACAAAGTTTCAAAAAACCCTCCCGGAAACGGGAGGGTTTTGCATAAATATTCATTTTTGAATAAAATACAGGAATCTTTTTGAATTTTTACACAAAAATTGAGACATTTTGTCTTGACAACGGCGGTGTAATAAACTATAATCTAAAGCATAGCAAGTCCTTTTGCTCTCACTTCTGCCCGCGAGATCACGGACCGAGGGAAAATATTTTCCATAGAGGTGTAGAACCATGAAAAAACTCACAGCGATTCTTTTGACAGTTCTTCTTGCAGTATCGATGTTTGCATTTACCGGCTGCGAAGAGAAAACCGACGATGTATACAACATCGGCATCGTTCAGCTTGTACAGCACGACGCTCTTGACCAGGCTACCGAAGGCTTCAAGGCTGCCCTGATCGAAAAGCTCGGCGAAGACAAGGTTACTTTCGACTATCAGAACGCTTCGGGCGACGTTGCAACCTGCTCCACCATCGTGGACAAGTTCGTTACGAACAATGTTGACCTGATCATGGCAAATGCTACCCCCGCGGTACAGGCTGCGAAGGAAGCAACTGCTACTATTCCGATCGTTGGTACTTCGGTTACCGACTATGCGGCTTCCAAACTCGTGGCTTCCAATGAGGCTCCCGGCGGCAACGTTACCGGTGCTTCGGATATGAACGCGGTTACCAACCCCTCAAGATCGTTGCCAGCAAAACCACACGCACTAACACGCATCGCCGCGCCGTT
>CAYQBT010000053.1:0-8408 GCA_964415775.1 uncultured Lachnospiraceae bacterium | reverse complement strand
TGCCGACCGGCGAGTGGATGTCATAGGCAAAGTCGATGCAGGTCGAGCCCTGCGCCAGCACGATAACATCGCCTTTAGGGGTAAAGACAAAGGTCTCGTCGCGGAAGATGTCGATCTTGAATGCATCCATAAACTCGTCGGGATCGCGGGTGTCGTCCTCGATCTCGAAGAGGCGGGATACCCACTTGAGCTTTTCGTCGATGCTTTCATCCGCCTTTTCGCCCGACTTGTACTTCCAGTGCGCGGCGATACCGAACTCGGCAACGCGGTGCATCTCAAAGGTGCGGATCTGCACCTCAAAGGGGATGCCCGAGGAGCTCATAACGCTGGTATGGAGCGAGCGGTACATATTCGGCTTCGGCGTGGAGATATAGTCCTTGAAGCGGCCGGGGATCGAGTGGAACATCTCGTGGATGATGCCGAGCGCGGTGTAGCACTCAAGCTCGGTATCCACGATGATGCGCAGGGCGTAAAAATCGTAGATCTGCTCAAAGCTCTTCTGGTGGTTGTACATCTTGTTATAGAGCGAATAGATGGATTTTACGCGGCCGTTCAGTTCAAAGTGAATGCCGTTTTCCTTTAGTCGCTTGTCGATGCTTTCCTTTGCCTCGTCGATCAGATCGCGGGACGCGCCGTACCGCTCCTGTATGCGGTTTTTGACCTCTTCATAGCCGATCGGATCGAGATAGGAAAGGCTGAGATTCTCCAGCTCCTGCTTGATCAGACTGATACCGAGGCGATGCGCAAGCGGCGCGTAGATGTACATCGTCTCCAGCGCGATCGCGCGCTGACGGTCCTCGCGCTTTGCCGCGAGGGTACGCATATTGTGCAGACGGTCGCAAAGTTTGATGAAAATGACGCGGATGTCCTTGGACATGGCGAGCAGCATCTTGCGGATATTCTCGATATTCGCCTCCTGCTTATCCTCCACGTCGATCAGCACAAGCTTGGTCAGTCCGTCCACGAGCAGAGCAACATCCTTGCCGAACTTCTCTTTGAGAATGTCTAAATTGGTCTTGTCGGCGCAGTCCTCCACCGTATCGTGCAGCAGAGCCGCACAGACCGAGTCGGTGTCAAGCCCCAGCTCGACCACGATCGTGGCAACGGCAAGCGGATGCGAAATATACTTCTCGCCGCTAAGACGCATCTGCCCTGCGTGCATTTCATCCGCATAGGCATACGCCGCGTCGATCTTTTCGCGGTTATAGTTTCTGCCGCTGGCTTCCAGCGCGGCATAAAAGTTTTGTAATGCAGTGTCCATATATTCCTCGTGTGGCAGTTCAGCGAGCCTGCGCGCGCAGACGGCGAAGGATCGCCGACTTTTCAAGATCGGTGCGCTTGCTCTGATATTGAACCTTAAAGGTGTATTTTTCGGGCGCGATCTCCTCGATGCCGACCAAATTCAGTTCAAGCAGTACGCCAAGGATCACGCGCAGCTTGACATAGCCGATCGCGCCGATCTGCTCATCCCGCCGGAGCATCTCCCGCACGGTGAACTGCTCCTCTCCGAAGCGTACGCGGCGGCGGATGAAATTATACACGATACCGAAATCGTCTCTGGTGGGGATCACGTCCTCCTCGGGGGCGATCGGTGCGCCCGCGTGGATCTCGGCATAGCGCTTCTGCTCTACCGCATACAACGAAGCATCCTCCTCGCAAAGGCGGATGTCGCGCAGGATAAGCTGTGCAGTCTTTTGCCCGCCAAAAGCATTGATGTCCATTGTGGCAAACAGATCTACCCTGTCGCCCGCATAGACGCCTGCATCCTTCGGGGAGCGGGAGAAATACATCGCGGTAAGCTCAGGCATGCCGTCACGGGCAAGAAGTATCTTGGTATGCTTGCCAAGGCTGATCGCCTGCACGTCCAAGACCTCCATTCCCCGCAGAATAAACGAGGGAACGGGATTAGAAACGCCGTAGGGCTCGAGCAGACGCAGTTCCTCTGCGTTCTCGAGCGTCACCTCTTCGCCGCCGATCTCAAAATCGGCGTCCAGCGCGGGTACAATATCCTCGTGCGAGAAATTCTCGCGCGCATAGGCGTTGATCTTCTCGCGGAATGCCGCAATGTTCTCGCGGCGCACGCTGAGTCCCGCTGCAAGCTCGTGTCCGCCGTATTTATCAAGCAGGTCGCCGCAATGCACCAGCGCGTCCACAAGGTTTAAACCCTTGACCGAGCGACCGCTGCCCTTGCCGATCCCCACATCGCCGTCACTCTGCGCGCCGTCAAAGGAAATGAGAATAGAGGGCAGACCGTATTTTTCGGTAATGCGCGAAGCCACGATCCCGATCACGCCGTGGTGCCAGTTATCCGCCTCGAGTACGATGACGGGATCCTTGGCAAAATCGTGCGTTGCCTCGATGAGGGCATACGCCTCCATGGCGATGCGGTTTTCCTCGGTCTGACGCTCACGGTTGATGTCGCACAGGCGCGCGGCAAGCTCATCCGCTTTTTCGCGCGACTCGGTGAGAAAAAGTTCGACCGCAAGGCTCGCCGAGCTGATGCGTCCTGCCGCGTTGATGCGGGGCGCAAGCGTATAGCCGATAAAGCCCGAGGTCACCTTGGGCGTGCGCGAGATCTTTGTGCCGTCCGGTTTTTTCGTCACGGCTTCGCACAGGGCAACCAGTCCCATGCGCTCTGCTTTTTCAATTTTGTGCAGTCCGTATGCAACGATCAGGCGGTTTTCGTCCTTGATCGGCATAACGTCGGCGATCGTGCCGATCGCCACCAGATCCGCGTAAGTATCACAGATGCGGCGCACCGCCTCCTGCTCGGAAATGCGGTTGTGCTTTGCCTCAAAGGCACAAAGCAGCTTAAAAACAACGCCGACACCCGCAAGCTCCTTAAAGGGGTAGTCGCAATCGGGACGGCGGGGGTTGACCACCGCGGCGGCGGCAGGCAGATCGCCGTGGCACTCGTGGTGGTCGGTGACGACCACGTCGGTGCCGCGCGAAAGCGCGTGCTCGACCTCGCGGTTGGCGGTGATGCCCGTGTCCACCGTGACGATGAGGTTTGCGCCCTCGTCGATCAGGTAGTCCACCGAGCTCTCGCTCATGCCGTAGCCCTCTCCCATGCGGTTGGGGATGTAGTAGCCGACGTTGGCGCCGAGTGCCTTCAGGTACAGATAGAGGATGCTGACCGAGGTCACACCGTCTACATCGTAGTCGCCGTAAATGACGATCGTCTCCTGCTTTTGCAATGCCTCGGCAATGCGCGCGACCGCCTTATCCATGTCGGCAAGCAGCATCGGGGAATGCAGAAGCTCCTCCTCCATGCGCAGAAAGCGGGATGCCGCCTCCCGCGTCGCATACCCGCGGTTTGCAAGCAGTCCCGCAGTCAGCGTGCCGACGCCGAGTGACGCGGCAAGTGCCTCGGTCGCGCTGTCCCGCACGCCGAGCACATTCCATTTTTTTTGCATTTGATCTATCTCCAATTTTTAATAATAAACAACGTAAGGTAGGGCGGGGTTGCCGCCGTGGCAACATCGAACCGCGGCTTGCGGGGCGTCCGGGAGGTCGCCCCCTACGGGTGTGTGCGTAGCCGTAACGATGTGCGTTATTGACACCCACCATTTGTAGGGGTCGACGTCCTCGACGACCCGCCGTAACAACATCGAGCCGCGGATTGCGGGCGACCACAGGTCGCCCCCTACGGGTGTGTGCGTTTCCGTGACGATGGTTGCAAATCAAACCTTCCCCCCTTGGGGGAAGGGGGACCGCATCGCGGTGGATGAGGGGTTTACTCCCGCCGTAACAACATCGCACCCGTACAACCGTCCCCGTCAATCCACGGGTTTGAACCTTGCAATAATCTTTTCGGCGATCTTCACGCCGTCTACCGCGGCAGAGGTAATGCCGCCGGCATATCCGGCGCCTTCGCCGCCGGGGTAAATGTCGCTCTCGCCGAGCATCGTCAGCTCCTCGCCGCGCAGGATGCGCAAGGGTGCGCTGGTGCGCGTCTCCACGCCCGAGAGCAGAGCGTGCGGCGCGTCAAAGCCGTCGATCTTTTTTCCGAAATCGACGATGCCCGCCGCAAGCGTGTCGCCGAGCTCGCGCGGGAACAGTGCGCGTAAGTTTGCACCGCGAACCTTGCCGCCGCGGTAGGTCGGCTGCACCTTGCCAAGCGCGGTGCAGGCGCGGTCACAAAGAAAATCTCCCACCGTGGAGACCGGCGCAAAATAGTCGCCGCCGCCCGCCGTAAACGCCGCGCGCTCGAGGGTGCGCTGAAATTCGATCGCCGCATGGGGCGTATCGCCGTAATCGGCGCGCCGGACGGATACGCAGACTGCGCTGTTTGAGTTTTGTCCGTCCCGGGCATAGGCGCTCATGCCGTTGACGCAGAGCCCGCCGCGCTCGGACGCGCCCGCGACGACCTCGCCGCCGGGGCACATACAAAAGGTATACACACCGCGCGCCTTGGTGTTGTAAGAAAGATTATATTCGGCATAGGGGAGCTTTTCATGTCCCGCAAAGGAGCCGTACAGAGCGCGGTCAATGTCGTTTTTCATATGCTCGATGCGAAAACCGACCGAAAAATCCTTCGGCTGGATGTCATATCCGCGTCCAAGCAGCATTGCATAGGTATCGCGGGCACTGTGCCCGATCGCAAGCACGGTCACCGATGCCGCCACCTCGCCGCGCGAGGTCACGAGGCGGCGCACGCCGCCCTGCACGCTTCCAAGATCAAGCAGCTTGGTGCGATAGAGGATCTCGCCGCCGCATTCGGTGATGCGGCGCGCCGCATTGGTAACAACTTTACGGAGAATATCGGTGCCGATGTGCGGCTTTGCCATGGTGAGGATCTCCTCGGGTGCGCCGAGCGCGTGCAGCTTTTCCAGCACGTAGGCACAGCGGCTGTCGCTGATGCGCGTGACCAGCTTGCCGTCCGAAAAGGTGCCGGCGCCGCCCGCGCCGAACTGGATATTAGAGTTCTCGTCCAGTTCACCGCGCTCCACAAAGCGCTCCACCGTACGCACTCGGGTTTCCACATCGTCGCCGCGCTCGATCACGAGCGGGCGATAGCCGTTTTCGGCAAGCAGGAGCGCCGCGAAAATGCCGCACGGCCCCATGCCGACCACGACCGGCCGCGCCGCGAGCGGCGAATCGCCGCAAGCAAGGCACAGCGGCTCCGCGCTGATGCGCGAGAGCCTCAGTTTTTGCTCCGTTTCCTTTTTCAGCGTGCCTGCCGTGGCGAAGCGCACGGCATAGACCAGCCGAACGTCCTTTTTATCCCGCGCATCGACGCTGCGGCGGTAAAGCGCAAGCTTCTCCGCGCGCACGCCGGCACGGCGCAGTTTTTTTGCAGCAGTCGCCACTGCCTCCTCGGCGGGTGCGTCGAGAGGCAGCGTGATGCCGCTGATACTATATTCCGTCATCGTCCGATATTGACCGTTGCCGTGTATTCACCCAGCGCATAGACGGTATCCGCGTATGCCTCGGGTACCTGTACCGTCAGCGGTACCTGCACGATGCCGCGGATGTCGCTGTAGCTGAGCTCGCCCACGAGCACAAAATCCGACGCCACGAGCGTATCGGCGATCTGGCTCGGCACGCGCATCGTGACATTGACCGTATCCGCGATGAGCGTATAGGTAAGCTCGTTGGGGTTTTTCAGTTCGATTTGGCTGATCGCAAAGCTCTTTTTCACCGTGCCCTTGTGCTTGACCGAGATGGACGCGGTCTTGTTGCCGCTCACATTCTCCAGTCCATCGGGCAGGGTGATCGAAACGATGCGCGTGGTATTGTCCGAAAGCTGTGTCTCATCCAGCGTTGCCACGATCAGCGACTCCACGCCTGTGAGGTATTTCGGATCGGCGCGTACCGCGATCGTTTTCGGCACGACGGTAATGTCCGCGTTTTCCGCATTCAGGTAGCCGTACCGCGTCGTCACGGTGATCGGCAGTTCACGCTCCACATACACGGGGATGTTCACACCCACCGAACTTTGGGAGATCGAAAGATAAGGATTGTCCACCGGTGTGCCGTCCTCCGTGACCACCTGCAGCTCGCCGCGGGCAGAAAGGCTGGTCGTCACCGTGCCGAGGGCAAGATCCACCACCGCCTCTTTTGCCGCGTCGATCACCGAGGCAGGGCCGCTGATCGTCACCGCGCTGACATCGGGTGTGAGCGCGCCGAGGGTAATCGACTGGTCATACTGCACCGAGGAGATATTGACCTTGACGGGAATGGTCTTTGTGGCGATCTCGTCCACATACACCTCGACCGAGGTGGGGTAGACGCCGCGCAGCATCGAGCCCTCGGGCGTGGTGACCGAGACGCTGAGCTGATGTCTGCCTGGCTCGGTAATGCCGCTGACATCCACGCTTGCCACGATGTCCTCGAGCGAGTAGGAAACGATGTCGTTCTTTTTACCGGTGATCGTAATATCGGCAAGATTGCCGTGTCCGCTGATCACCGTCAGATTCTTCTCAGAGGAAAGGATCGCCGCGTTTTCTACCACGATCGAAACGCCCGAGAAGGTGCGCTCGTGGTCGGGGCTGTCATTCGACATCACGTACAGCCAGACGATCAGCGCCACAAATACGCACAGGATCCGCGGGATAAGATCAGTGGTACGCAGGCGTTTGCCCACGGTTTCTTTTTCCTTTGCCATTATGCCGCGCCTCCTTTTTCGCCTTTTTTGCCCTTCTTCGCAAATTTGGGCACCTTTTTGGTCTGCACATCGCCGAGCAGAATATCGGTGATCTCTTTTCTGAGCGTGGAATAGTTCTGTCCGCCGCGCAGCTCGCCGTCGATCGCAAGCGAGATCTCGCCCGTCTCCTCGGAGACGACCACCACGATCGCGTCGCTGACCTCGCTCATGCCGACCGCCGCGCGGTGGCGCGTGCCCTTATCCTTGTTCAGTTGCTGATTCTGCGTCAGCGGCAAAAAGCAACCCGCCGCCGCAATGCGGTACTCCGAAATGATGACCGCGCCATCATGCAGCGAAGCCTTGTTGAAGAAAATATTTTTGAGCAGGTTCTGCGTGACGATCGCATCGATCGCCACACCCGTTTTGGCAATGTCGCCGAGTTTGGTCGAGCGTTCGAGGACGATCAGCGCACCCGTGCGGTCGCGCGACATATCGCCCGCGGCGATACAGATGTTTTCGATCACCTTGGTATGCTCGGCGATCTCCTTCGGCTCGGCAAAGTTCTTCAGCGAGCGGATCGGCTCGCCGCCCACCTTCTCAAGCGCCGTACGAAGCTCGGGCTGAAAGAGAACCATCAACGCAATGAGTCCGACCTGGAAGAAGTTATCCAGCAAAAAGCTGATCGCGTGCATTTCGAGCAGCGCCGCCACTGCGTACAGCACCACCAGCAGCCCGAGTCCGAGCGCAAGCTTGCCCGCACGGCGTTCCCGCACAAAGCGATAGACAAAAAACAGCAGGACCGAGAGCACCGCAATATCGATCACATCCACAAAGGTCATGGACGTGATCTGTGTGCCGATATGGCTGAAAAATGTTTTCAGATAGGCAAGAATGGTTTGCACGAAAGCACCTCCGTTTTCGCGGTCGAAAGCCGCCTCGCGTACCACGCGCGCGTAATACGCATTACTAAGTAAACTATAGTATATCATACCTGCACAGCAGTTACAAGCAGGAAAAGACGGATTTTTCACAAAATTCACATGGAATATTTTAAAAATTGTGGCACGAACGAAAAATTCATGCTATACTGTATGGTGAATACGTGTGTTCGGAGGACGGCATGGCTTTCTTTTACGGCGAAAAAATGGCATATCAGCGGTACGGCAGCGGCGAAAAGCTGTTGGTGATCCTGCACGGCTGGGGCTGTAACAAGGAGATGTTTGCGCCGATCGCCGAGCATCTTGCAAGGCGCTATACCGTCGTAGTTCCCGACCTGCCCGGCTTTGGCGAGAGTCCCGAGCCACCGCATCCCTTCTCGGTGAGCGACTATACAGCCCTTGTGGTTGATTTTATAAAAAGTTTAGGTTTTGAAACCGTCTCGCTTATGGGACATTCCTATGGCGGACGCATCATTATAAAGCTGTTTTCCATGGAGAATTTGCCCTTTAAGGTGGAGCGCGTCTGCCTTGTGGACGCGGCGGGCATCCTCCCGAAAAAGAGCCTCGGGCAGAAGCTTTCACTCCTTTGTTACAAAGGCGGCAGACGCATTCTGTCTCTCCCGCCGCTAAAGAGACTTTTCCCGAACGCTGTGGAAAACTGGCGAAGAAAACGCGGCTCTGCAGATTTCAACTCGGCAAGCGAGGTCATGAAAAAAACGCTGGTGCTCTCGGTCAACGAGGATCTCACGCCTTGTTTAAAAAATATCACTGCCCCCACCCTGCTGTTCTGGGGAGACAAGGACGATGCCACCCCGCTTTCGGACGCAAAGATCATGGAGACAAAGATCCCCGACGCAGGGCTTGTCGTGCTGCAAGGCGGC
>CAYQBT010000052.1:0-8517 GCA_964415775.1 uncultured Lachnospiraceae bacterium | reverse complement strand
CCGTATTTTTCGGTGCAAACCTGCTTTGCTCGCTTGCGTACATCTCGCTGTTCACCTACAGCGATCCCGAGGGCGGCATTATCCTCGGCAATATCATCGCGATCACATTGGTCGGAGCGGCGTTCATCGCGATCGGCATGTTCGTTTCTGCGCTGACCGAAAATCAGCTTGCGGCGGCGATCGGCACCTTTGCCATCCTGCTTGTGATGCTCGGCATCGGTATGCTGAACAGCGTGATCCCGTGGTATCCTGTGCGATTCGTGCTGTCCTGGTTCTCGGTGCTCAGCCGCTACTCGAACTTTACCAACGGCTTCTTCGATTTTGCGGCACTTTTCTACTATATTTCCGTGTGCTTTGTATTCTTGTTTGTGACCTGCCGCCTCTACGAGCGTCGCAGATATAGCGCGTAAGGAGGTGCTACGATGAATATTTTAAAGAGAAGAAATTTCAAGTATTCCTCGACATCGGCAGCCTTCACCGCGGTGGTCGTACTGCTGGTTATGATCATTAACGCGGCATTTTCGATGCTGGCGATGCGGCATTCGCTGTTTATCGACCTGACCGATACCGAGCTGTGGACGCTCTCGGACACGGCGAAGAAGGTCATCGGCGAGGCGGACGGCGAGATCACCATCACCTTCTGCCACGACCGTGACTATATCGAGTCGTCAGCTACCATGAAGTATATCAATCAGACGGCGCTGGAGATCGAAAAGGAATTTGACAACATCCATGTGCGCTATGTCAACTCGATCCTCGAGCCGCAGCTTATCAAGCCCTACCTTTACAACAGCGCGGACACCATTTCCACCTCCCACGTCATCGTGGAAAAGGGAGATCCCGAGAACCGCGCGGCAGAGGACAAGCCCGGCGAATACCGCGTGTATGCGGCGGACGCGTTCTTCGTGACCGATACGAACAGCGGTGAGGTCTGGGCATACAACGGCGAAGAGATCTTCGCGGCGGCATGCCTTGCGGTGACCGCAGACGAGACGCCCACCGCATATTTCACCACCCGCCACGGTGAGACGGTGAGCGCGGCGTTTATCAACACGCTGGTCAAGGCGGGCTATGCGACCGGAACCATCGACCTTGCAACCGAGGAGATTCCCGAGGACTGCCGCCTGCTCATCATCAACGATCCTCTTTGGGATTTTGCAGGCTACAACATTTACGACAAGGATGCCGTTTCCGAGATCGCCAAGATCGACGCGTTTCTTGAGACGCACGGCACGCTGATGGTGTTCAAGGATCCCGAGACCGAGTACCTCAAGAACCTCGAGGAATTCCTCTATGAGTGGGGCATCGTGTTCGGTGACGGTGTCGTCACCGACCTTGGCAATTCGATCACCATGGACGGCAAATCGCTGGTGGCAACCTACCCCTCGGGTACGCTTGCGTCCAGCGTGCATAAGGACATCAGCAGTCTGCCTGCACCGCCCAAGACCATTGTAAAATCCGCAAGCCCGATCTATATCTCCGATATCTATACCGCAGGCAGAAACGAGGACGGATCGGCGACTAACTCCTATATTTACAGCGGCAACAACGCCTACCGTGAGATCTCGGCTGTGCTGATGGCACCCTCGAGTGCAACTGCCGTAGAAAACGGCGAGACGGTGGACAAGGCGGGTGACTACAACCTCATGACGATCACGCGCGACATGAATACGATCGATAATGACACCTATTATGCCTATGTTTTGGCGGCGGGCACTCGCTTCTTCACTTCTGCGGATTATCTGGAGTCCAACACCTATGCCAACGAGAACATCCTGTACTACGCGTTGCGTGTGATGGGACGTGAAAAGGTTCCTGCCGATATTGATTTCAAGGAATTTGCGACCACCGAGATCGAGGATATGACGGCGGCGGAGGCTGTCCGCACGACCGTATTGCTTGTGACGGTGATCCCGCTTCTCGCGGCGGTTTGTGGCATCGTGATCACGACAAGGAGAAAGTATCGATGAAAAAACGCATCGTTTCAACCTGTATCTGTCTTGCGCTTGCGGTGGTTCTCGGGCTTGTATATGCGCTTGTGATCCTGCCGGAACCCGAGGAGGATGTGTCAGCGACCGCCGAGACCAAGCCGCTCATCGCGGGTGAGGTCTCCGGCATCAACGGGCGCGTGCAGATGTTTGACTACATCAAAATGGCGGATGTCGAAAGCCTGTATGTCCATAACGATCACGGCGAGTACAAGCTCGTCCGCAAGAGCGACACTCTTGTTATTGAGGGGCATGAGAATCTCCTGTTGGATACCGAAAAGGTCACGCAGATGATCGTCAACGCGGGCTACACCCTTTCGACCTTCCGTTCCGAGGTCACCGAGGAGGATTTCTCCAAGTACGGACTCGGCATGGGAGAAAGCAACGCATATTTCGTGCTGCGTTCCACCTCGGGCAAGCGCTATACCGTGTATATCGGCGACAAGACGCTTGCCGGCACCGGCTACTACGCCCGCTACGAGGGCAGAGACGCGATCTACGTGCTGGATAGCGGCATTGAGGCGGATCTGCTCGGCACCGTCGAGTATCTGGTGCGCCCGCTGCTCGCATATCCCTCGCAGATGAACAGCTATTATCTTGTGCGTACCTTTATGCTTGGTCACGGAGAGGAGGTCTTCCTCACAGCCGGGTATTTGAATCCGGAGGAGCGGGACGAGCTTGCGGCGATGGCCGTGCATCAGCTCACCGTTCCGGGTAGCTATCCGGCGAGCGAGTACTACAATGACGTGCTCACTTTGTTCTGCGATTTTTCGGGTGCCGAGACGGTGGCGATCGATCTGGAAAAAGAGACGCTCGCAAAATTCGGACTGGATAAGCCTGCGTATACGCTGTATGTGGAGAACAGCGCAGTGGATGCAAACGGCAATCCCACGGACATTGTCGCCAACTATCTTACCATCAGCGAAAAGCAACAGGATGCGTCCGGCAAGTATTATTACTATGTGGCATCCTACCTGTTCGGTATCGTTGCCCGCATGGAGCAGATCACGCTCGATTTTCTGGACTGGAAGCTGGACAAATGGGTAAGTCCGAACGTTTTTCAGGTCAATATCGTGAATGTTGCGTCCATCGAGTTTGCAAGCGAGGGACAGCACGTGACCTTCGAACTTTCGGGTGAGGACAATAAGAGCCTGACCGTGAAGGAAAAGGAGACCGGACATTCGCCTGCGATCGACAACTTCCGTCAGCTTTGGAAGGTGCTGCTTTCCATCACGATGGACGGTACCGTGGATCTTGGCGAAGAGGAGCTTGCCGCGCTCACCGCGGACGAGGAAAACCTGCTGCTCACCATGACGGTCAAAACCAGAGCGGGCAGGGAGAGCGTATACCGCTTCTACCCGTACACCGATCGCCGCGTGTTCTATACGGTGAACGGTGAGGGTGAATTCTATGTTACCAGCACCATGCTCCATAAGGTGATCTCCGACATCGGCAAGATCATGCGCGATGAGCCGGTCGATCCCGATTCCAGAATGTAGAATAAAAAATTCCGCCGTTCGGCGGAATTTTTAATGCTGGAAGAGTGCAAATTGATCTCTTGTAGGGGCGGTTATCAATCGCCCGCTTGCCATGGCGTGATGTTTGTTGCGGCACCTTCATCCTGAGCATCGTCGAGGGATCTCCGGAGGCACTGTGTGTATAAATTTTGTAACCTGTTTGGGCGGCGGTCATATTATAGTAGCAGGGGATGAAAAACGCCCCTGAAAGGAGAAACCATATGAATAACAACTGCCTTTGCAATCTGTTTGACAACAACTGCACCTGGATCATCGTAATCGCTCTCATTATTCTGCTGTTTGCTTGCAACAACAACGGCTGTGGCTGCGGCTGCTAAATAAATACACAAAAAGGGCTGCCCGAAAGGGCAGCCTTTATCTGTTTTATTCGGATACGGGAGCAACAAAATCGAAGATCGCGCGGAAGACATCGAGGCAGTATGCGTGATATTTCTCGGTGCGGCTTTGCCCTTTCAGAAAGGAAAAACTGCTGAGCTGACGGACGCACAGACGGGTATCCTCATCCAGCCCCTGCAAAACGGTGAAGTACTTTCCCATCGGGGTATCGCCGACACGGACACTATAGGCATCCACCGCATAGTCCGGCGTGTAGCCGAGCACCTCGGACAGCGGCATAAATCCCGACTGCTTTTCGCCGTTTTCGTCCAGCACATAGACGCTCTCATATAAATGCGGATCGAGCAGACAGATAATCGTGTCGCCCGCGAGGATCTGTTGGTCAAAGGCTTCGCGGTTGGCGGCAAACATCTCGTAGTTGACGACGGCGTTTTCGCCGATCTTTTCGATCTCGCCCGTGATCTGCTCATCGGACAGGATGTAGACATCATACAGCTCTGCAACGCTTCTGCCGTCGCCGTTGCGGTCGGGGACGATCTCCGAAAAGGCACTTTCTAAGTTCAGCGAATCGGTCTGCCCGAACTTATAGGGGCCGGCATACATAATGTAAACGTCGGGCTCCTCGCGGCTGCACATCTGCAGGGAGCAGACAAGCAGGGTGATCACGATAAAGCCGATGATGATGACCTTCCACTTGTGGTGATACCAGAAGTTGTCGAATTTCTTGGCAAAGCCGCTACCCGGCTCATAGACGGGAGTGATCTTATCGTTTTGTGCGTTCATGCCGTTTCCCTTTCGTTTAAAGCCTTTTATTCATTATATCACATTTGCGCGGGAATTGCAGTAGATATTCCAAAAATTCAAATAAAAAACACAAGGGGCGGCATAATTCCCCTTGTGCTTTTTGTAATCAAGAAAACGGAGGCAGGTAGGTTGATTCCGCTTTCGGAGGTGTTCAGTTAGCATATGCTAACTGTCTGTATTATACCTGCTCAAGCATTCCGTGTCAATACTTTTTGCGAAAAAAATCAAAAATCGGAAAAGAAACCTGCTTCAGTTTTGTTTTTGCACGCTTTTATACTCGTCGTAGAATTTGAAATACGGGCATTCACGGTATCCTGCATGGAGCAAACGGCAGAATTCGTCCTCGTCCATGCGCTGGGTACAGACATACATCTCGTATTCCTCGTCATAGTCGTAGTATTCGCAGTGCTCGCACAAAGGTGCGGCGTTCTTTCTCTGCATTATTCTTCTACAAATTTCACGCCGTCTTCCACAGACATGGATGCGATGCGTGCGAGCGATTCTACACGCAGTCCCATCGAGCGGATCAGATCGCCGCCCGGCTGGTATGCCTTTTCGATCACGATGCCTGCGCCGACAACCGATGCACCTGCATCCTCGATCAGGCTGATGAGCCCTTTCAGGGCACTGCCCTTTGCCAGAAAGTCGTCAATGATGAGCACCTTGTCGCCCGGATTTAAGAACTGCTTGGAAACAACGATGTCATAGGTGGTGCCGTGGGTGTAGGATTCGACCTTGGAGGTGTAAACGTCGGCATAGATGTTGTTGGTCTTGGTCTTCTTGGCGAACACCACGGGTACGTCAAAATACTGCGCGGTCAGGCAGGCGATGCCGATGCCTGAAGCCTCGATGGTGAGGATCTTGGTGACCTCGGTGTCTGCAAAGAGACGCTTGAACTCCTTGCCGAGCTCGCACATAAAGCCCACGTCGATCTGGTGGTTGACAAAGCCGTCTACCTTCAGTACGTTGCCTTCGCCCACTTTGCCGTCTTTTAAGATTCTGTCTTCGAGAAGTTTCATAGAATGGTCTTTCCTTTTATGGTTCTATCGGTTTTAGTTTTCGTACAGTACGGCATCTACCAGACCGCCGATAAATTCAGCGTTTTCGTAGTAGATGAAATTGTCCACGATGGGCTCCAGCTTGATCGTAAGCGTATCGGCACCGGTCAAATCGACCGAAAAGTGCCGGTAGGTATTCGGCTCCGTAAGCTCGATCTTGCATTTCTGCACGCCGTCTACATAGATGTACAGCCGCAGTGCCATCATTTTTACTTCGGTATTCTTGCCAAGGCCCTTGAGCGCGAGGATGCCCTCAAAGCTCTTGAAGCCGAAGCCCTTGATTGTCAGCTTGTCGCTGAAGCTGCCGTACAGGATGTTGCCCGCATACTCGTCCTGGTCGAGCATCAGCACGTTTTCATAAAGCTTTCGGTAGTAGGCGGCGGAGGGCAGATTCTCTGTATTCTCCGTGACATCGCAGAGGGAATATACCTGCGGGAGAGTGACGAATTTGCGCACGGGCGCGGCATAATATGTAGCGTAGACGTCTATATCGGCGGTCACGCGGTCAAATTTTGCGTTCCAGCCGTTGAAGGTATAGCCGGCTTTGTCGGCTACGGCGGGCGGCGTTGCACTCTCGCCGTAGCGTACCTGCTCGGTCTTCAGCAGCGTAGCGTCTGCGTCAAAGAAGCGCACGGTTAAAAATTCCTTTTGATAGATCGCTTTTATGATCGTGCCGCGGCGGATGTTGGTATAGTCCTTGTCCCACCCGCGGAACACGAGGTCGCCGCGCGTTTCTGGCATCACGGGAGGGACGGCACTGCCGCCCTCGGCTACCGTCTGCATGGAGATCGAGGTGTAGCCGTCGGTGTCCACAAATTTTACGGTGAAATATTCCTTGGGCACTTCGGTCACCACCGGCTTTTTCGTGGTGGTGGTGGCGGCTGTGGTGCCGGTAGCGATCACCTCATAATACTGCGGCTGGGTGGTGACGCCGGTCACAACGGGCACGTCGATCTTGGAGCGCTCGGTTTCGAGAATGTCAATGATCGCCGCGGTGCGGTCGGTGATGCTCGGCGAGAAGGGCGCACGTTGCCGCACGGTGCTGCAGGCGACGAGAAGCACGGAAAGGAAGAAAACCGTCAAAAAAACATAAAGCTTTTTCATATTCTCCTCCTTATAAAAAATGAAATCGACATTGTCGATTTCATTTTACCATATTCTTTAAGCGGTTACAATATCAAATTTTCAGATATTTTCGATTTCGGCGGCGGTCAGCGCGATGATCTTATCCAGATCGTCCGGCTGCACATGGCCCTCGTGCGCGGCGCGGTTGCGCTTGATCTCCCCGCACTTGCGGCAGCGATAGATCAGAATGTATCCTTTTTTGGGATCGGGAACGGCTTTGATCGCGTCCATGATGCCAAGACAGGTGTTCTGGCGGTCGCCGGGCATAATGTCAATGTGGATCGAGCAGAGGCAAAGAGGGCAGTGGTTGCGCGAGGAGGAACCGAGGGGTTCTACCGTGGCACCGCAGTTTTGACAGACGAAGCCACTGTCATTTTTTGCAAATCTTTTACTTTCCATGAAAAAACTCCTTGTATGGTTTGCCCGATTTCGGGAAAAACTGTTACCGACAACAAAAATGAAAGGATATACCTATGAAAGCATATAAACATTTTTCAAAATGCATCCTGCTTTGCGTGTTGCTCGCCTGTGTACTGCTGGTTACGGCATCGGCGGCAACTTGGGAGGAGATGCAGGAAAACGGCGCCGTATCTGACGGCGGCGTTCGTCTGGGCGATGCACGTGACGGCATTGTCAGCGACGTCAGCGAAACCGGCGAAAACGGCATCATCGGCGACATCATCACCAAAGCGAGTGACGCGATCGATGACGGGCTTGATGGGTTGATGGGCACGCAGGATAGCGGCGGAACCGATTCTGCGCCGCAGACAACGACCGTCCCCGACACCACAAGCGGTCGGACAACGGCGGATATGACCGCCACGAGTGATACGACCGGTAGCGCTGCAAACGGAGAGCAGGACGGCGGCATGAGTGCCGGCATCATCATTGCAGTACTCGTTGTGGCAGCCGTTGTTGCGGTGATCTTTCTTCTGATCCCGAAACGCAAGCACTAAACCCGAAAAACCGTGCGGTTCCGCGCGGTTTTTTTATTTTCCCACGCAGAATTTTCCAAAGATCTCGGAGACGACCGCTTCGGATACGGCTCTGCCGTCCAGCTCCTCCAGCACAGCGATCGCGCGCTCCAGATCGCTTGCGGCAAGGTCGGTACCCATGCCGCCTTTGACGACAGCGATCGCGTCAGCGATGCGCTCGATCGCCTCTCCGAGAGAAGCAAACGCGCGCGCGTTTGTGAGGATCGCATCGTTTGCCGTGTCGATCTCGTCTGCAAAAAACAGCTTTTCAACCGTAGCCGTAAGCAGATCGAGTCCGTCCCCTTTTGCCGCGCTCATCGGAACTGCGGCGGTGAAAAGTCCGCTCGGAAGTTCAATCGGCGCACTGCCGAGATCCGCCTTGTTGAGGACGGCGATCTTGGGTGCAGGAACGGCCGCAAGCGACCGGAACAGGGCAAGATCCTCCTCCTCGAGCGCCTTTGCGCCGTCCAGAACGCAGAGGATCAGCTCGGCGCCCTGCAGCTTTTCTTCGGCGCGCTTTACGCCGATCTGCTCGACGAGGTCGGTCGTTTCGTGAATACCGGCGGTGTCGGTCAGGTGGAGGAGCACCTTGCCGAGCGGCAGGTCACGCTCGAGCGTGTCTCTGGTCGTGCCGGCAATTTCGGTGACGATAGCGGCTTCCTCGCCGGCAATCGCGTTGTACAGGGGGCTTTTA
>CAYQBT010000051.1:0-8600 GCA_964415775.1 uncultured Lachnospiraceae bacterium | reverse complement strand
CAGGTTGGGAGGCACGCCGTGATAAGATCCTTGGCGGTGAAGAGCTCGAGCACAAGCGCTCGGGAGAATACGCTTCCTATATTATGGAGGCTATGGTCACAAACAAGCCCTACAAGATCGGCGGCAACGTGCTCAACAACGGACTGATCACCAATTTGCCGGCCAATGCCTGCGTGGAGGTACCCTGTCTTGTGGACGGCAGCGGCATCGCGCCGACCTATGTCGGAGATCTGCCCGAGATCCTTGCGGCGATGAACCGCACCAACATCAACGTGCAGCTCCTTACCATTGAGGCGGCGGTCACGCAGAAGAAGGAAGCGATCTACCACGCGGCGATGCTCGATCCGCATACCGCGGCAGAGCTTTCGATCGACGATATCAAGGCAATGTGCGACGATCTCTACGACGCACACATCGCCGCAGGCTACCCCGTGTTTTGATAATGAAATGCCCCATGTGCCAATCAGCACATGGGGCATTTCAAATCATGGAGCGTCAGCGAGAAATCATGGCGCAACCAATGCATGATGCGTAAGTAGGGGACGGCGCCTCGACGTCCCGCATGTCGCGGTTTGATGTTGCACGCCCGCCCTTGTCATCCTGAGCGAAGTCGAAGGATCTCGGGCGGAGATGTGTGTTGGAATATATATTTATCAAAGCCGCTTTTGATTCTCACGAAAATAATCGGCAAGTTGATAGAGGATACGGATTTCTTCATCGTTCATCCCGTCTAATATCAGGGACATTTGTGTAGAAACGCCGAGGATATAATCAGTTGTAACATGAAACAGTTGTGCCATTTCAACGATATATTGCGTCGTAGGAATAGATATTCCCATCTCCCATGCATTTACAGAGCTTCTTGTAACACATAGTTTCTTGGCGAGTGCGGATTGTGAAAGCCCCGCTTTTTCTCGCAATTCTTTAATCTTTTCATAAATCATATCCTCACCCCATATGATATTCTACTATACATAAAATGATATTTAATTATCAATATATGTATATTTTAATTGACAAACTGCTCGAGCAGAGGTATACTAAACGCAAGAAGAGAAGTTCTCTTTCTGAATTCAGGAGGAAAAAGAAATGAAAAACAGCAAAAAAAGCAAAGAAAGTTTGTTAAGCGGTCGTTATCGGCAATTGTTTTGGCATTGTTTTTGGTTGGAAGTTTATGTTTAACAGCGTGCCAAAAGCAGGTGCAAGTAGATGAAGAGGTTCTTGCCGAGTTGGAATTTACCGATACGGGCTTGGCAGTGATCGGTTTGGGGGAATCTTTTCCGTTTAGTCTCGGCGGAAATGTATTTTGCTTCAAAGATAGTTTCTATTCAATTGCGGGTTCTCGCCTGTATGGCTATGTAAATAAGAACGGGGAATATGCAATTCCACCGATCTATTCTTCGGCAACCGAATTTACCGAAAACGGTGTAGCGGTGGTGGCAACGAATTCTTCCGGAATAAATTATTATACCGGAACAAATTATTATATGTGTATTGATACGGATGGTGAGTTCGTCACGGACAGATTTTTCTTCTATTTGAGTCCGTTTGCTTCTAATGGACTTGCGCTGGCACAGGAGAAAAAGGGCGGTTTGTTTGGATATATAAACGAAAGCGGAGAATACGCCGTTGCGGCACAATTTGAGAAGGCGGATCTGTTTGGCGAAAATGGTTTGGCTCTGGTCTGCAAAGACGAAAAGTGGGGATATATTGATGCCACGGGAGCTTTCGCTATTCCCGCCGAGTATGATAAAGCAACCGCCTTTGCTTCTAACGGTTTGGCGATCGTTGCAAAGAATGACAAATACGGTTATATCGATGCAAGCGGGAATGAAGTGATCGGTTTGACATTCGATGGTGCAGATTCCTTCAACGATAGAGGGTATGCGCTTGTGACGGTCGGCGGAAAATGTGGTGTGATTAATACAAGCGGCGCGTATGTTGTCCAGCCGACATATGAAAGTATACGTTCCTTTAATGAAAACGGTCTTGCAATTGTTAGCATAGGTGACAAACAAGGGTTGCTTCATGAAAGCGGAGAAATCAGATTGGCTTTGGATTATTGGATGGTTTCAAGCTTAAATGACGGCTGGTTTCAGGTGGAGCGGAGCAAGAATACCGGTTTTGGCGGCGGAACCTTGTATTATTCTGTGTCTGGTGTGGTTAACAATCAAGGAGAACTGATCACCGAAATTGAATACGATAATGTCGGCGAGGTGAATGCAAACGGTCTCATCTCTGTTCGGGTGGGAGATCATAACAAAGGGGATCTTGTTTATGGCTATATCAATCTTTCCGGTGAAATGGTAATCACGCCGAAATATGATTATGTACGAAGTTTCGGCGAAAACGGACTTGCGAACGTTCGGTTAGATAATAAGTGGGGCTGTATTAACGAAAAAGGAGAAGAAGTTATACCGCTGCGCTTTGATGATGAACTACATTTCAACGAGAGCGGATTTGCCTTGGTTGAAGAAGATAACAGATGGGGTTGTGTCAGCATAAGCGGAGAGATAATCGTTGAACCGCAGTATGAAAATATGAAGACCTTTTCGGAAAACGGGCTTGCAGCAGTATGTAAAGACGGGAAATGGGGTTACATTGATGCGGCAGGAAACTTTGTTATAGAACCTGCGTATGATTATGCAGAGCGTTTTGAAGAAAGTGGATATGCGATTGTAACCATATATGAAGAAACAGTCGCGGAGGACGGTAGCACTTTGCGAAACCGTAAATACGGATTGGTTTTCGAAGACGGAACGGAAGTTGTCAAGCCGCAGTATGCTTCTATCGGAACCGTTTCGGGAAATGGCATGGTACGCTTTTCCGTACTTGAACAGGAAGAAAAGACCGATGAAAACGGACAAATCAAGGTGGTTGATATACATAAATACGGATACTTTGACACCACAGGAAGCATTGTAATGGAGCCTCAATTCGATGCGGCAGGTGATTTTGATGCATCGGGTTATGCAATAATCAAACAGGGAGATACATATGCACAAATTGACAAAAACGGCAAAAGGATTGCAGAGTCAAAATATGCGTATAATGCTCTTGGTTATGCGCCGGTGTATGCAGAGGGAAAGATAGGATATGTGGATAGAGACGGTCAATGTATTATTGAGCCGAAATATGATGCAATATACGATCTCGGCGGCGAAATACTGACGGTCAAGCTGGATGGAAAATACGGATATATCAATGCAAAAGGCGAGAGCATTATCGCACCGAACTACGAGCGTATCGAAATCTTTGCAGACGGTATTTACCGCGTGCAAAACGATGGAAAAATCGGATTGATCGACAGGGAAGAAAAGATATTGATTCCGCTCGAATATGATAAGATTTCACAGAACGATTTTGGCTATTACGTAAGGCGAAATGATAAAGTGGGACTGTATAATACAAACTTTGAACTCATAACCGATGCAATCTATGACAGTATCGTTTTCTATAGCGAATTGAATCTGTTTGAAATCGAAAAGGATAATAAATGTGGATTGATGGCGGCAGACGGTAAAATAATTGTCGATGCGGTATATAATAGTATCTATCTGCATAAGAATTCTGAATTCGGTTTGGCTGAGGTGAATAAAGACGGATTGTCCGGAATCATCGACTATAACGGAAATGTGATTGTTGAGCCTATATATGATTATATCGGATGGTTTTCCGAAAACGGGCTGGCTCGCTTCCGTGAAAATACAGAGGAGGGATTGTACGGTTATATAAATAAGGATGGACGTGTTGTGATCCCTGCGCAATATGTGTGGGCAGAGGATTTTTCAAGCAACGGCTTGGCATGTGTAGAGGTTGAGCAAGAGAAGTGGGGATATGCAGGCGGACAACGATATAAGCGAACCTATAAACGCAGCGGATTTATTGACGCAAGAGGAAACTTCATAATTCAGCCTGAATACTATGCGGCTCGCGGTTTTGCGGAAGGCTTGGCAGCGGTTCGCAATGCCGACGGAAAGTGGGGATATATCAACAACGGCGGTACATATGTTATAAACGCGCTCTTTGACTATGCGGAAAGCTTCAGATACGGAGTTGCGCGTGTTAAAGTGGGCGACTATTGGGGATATATAGATAATACAGGAAGATATATTGCATATCCGCAGTTTACCGATGCCCATGATTTTGGCGAAGAGTATGGGTGCGCAGAGAAATACGGAAAGTATTATCGTGTCTATGCGGACGGATCGATCATTGAGGATTAAAAAATGAAATTCTACGAATAATGGTTGTAAGTGGTTAAACCGAAAGCACCAAGCGCATTTGCGCTTGGTGCTTTTATGTTGTATGCGGCGGGAGCAAGCCCCCGCCCTACGACAGGAGGGCAACCGTTACAACACCGCCATGGGTACGCACGAATCGTAGGGGAGGCGTTTCGCCTCCCGCTTTTGCCGTGGAGCGATGGTTGTGCCTTTTAGCACATCTCGGCTTCGTTTGCAAATTTTCAGGGCACATTCACCGAAAAAACACAAAGATTTTTTGGCAAAACCCTTGACAAACGGGCACATAAGTGATAAATTTTAATCGTGAGTTAGCACTCGCGGGAAAAGAGTGCTAAAATCGCAGTGCGAGGAGGCGGGCAAAATGCAATACGATCTGACCAAGCGAAAAACGCAGATCCTGCGTGCGGTCGTCGAGACCTATGTCAAGGCCGGCGAGCCTGTCGGCTCCAAGTATATTGCGCAAAACGTGATGCCCAACTGCTCACCTGCCACCATCCGCAACGAAATGGCAGATCTGGAGGCGCTCGGCTATCTCGAACAGCCGCATACCTCGGCGGGCAGAGTACCGAGCGAGCTTGGCTACCGCTTTTACGTAGACTGCCTTGCAGGGGAATACAAAAAGACCAAAGCAGAGACCGAGCAGATGAGCGCGGCGCTCCGCGGCAAGCAGCATGAGCTGGATAAGATCCTCGCCGAGGCGTCCAGGCTTGCGGGCAGCATGACAAACTATACGGCGATCGCCGTAAAGCCCCGCGCCGATATGACGAAGATCATCCGCTTCGAGGTCATGTACTTTGACAGCCGCAATTTAGTGCTGGTCATGCTTTCGGGCAGCGGCGCGGCGAAGACGCGCAACCTGCGGCTCTCCTTTGATGTACTTCCCACCGATGCGGCGCATCTGGCAAGCACCCTCAACACCTTTATCGCGGGACATACGCTCTCCGAGATCACCCTGCCGCTGATGATGCAGGCAGAGGAGGAGATGGGCAGTGAGGTCAGACTTCTGCAGGTCGCTATGAAAGAGATCTACAGCGGCATGGAGGAGCAGAGCAGCGGCGAGGTCAAGGTAGACGGCGTGGACAGACTGCTTTCCTACCCCGAGTTTTCGGATGTTGGCAAGCTGCGCGGACTGCTCGGCGCGATCGAGGATAAAAGCGGTATTCTTGACACCATTTCGCATCTCGAGGGAGACGAGCTCGGCGTCGTGATCGGTAAGGAAAACCTTTCCGACAGCATGAGCGATTCCACTCTGGTTGTAAAGAAGATCAAAAAGGACGGTAAGGTCGTCGGCGCGATCGGCATCATCGGTCCCTGCCGTATGGACTATGCCAACGTTATGGCAACGGTTGAGGCACTTGCCGAGTCAGTCGGACAAATGATCAACAGCGAGCTGCGTATGCTCGAAAGTCCGAAAGAAAGGAAATAATCATGGCAGAAGAAACAAAAGATGTAAAAGAAGAAACCGAAGTGCCTGCTGCAGAGGAAAAGGTCGAGGCAAAGCAAAAGAAGGGCAAGGCGGATAAAAGACACGAAAACGAGATCGAGAGCTTCAAAAAGCAGCTCGAGGAAAAGGAAGCGGCACTTGCCGAGCAGAAAGAGACCTATCTGCGTCTTGCGGCAGAGTATGAAAACTTCCGTCGTCGCTCCAAGGCGGAGCGCGAAGGCGTGTATGCCGAGGCATGCAGCGATGTGGTCAGCGAGTTTTTGCCCGTGTTAGACAATATCGAGCGCGCGGCAGCCTATGCAGCCGATGAAAACGTGGCGGCAGGCATCCAGATGATGGCAAAGGCGTTTGCCGAAACGCTTGGCAAGCTTGGCGTTACGGAGATCGAGTGTAAGACCTTCGATCCCAACCTCCACAACGCCGTGATGCACATCGACGATGAGCAGTACGGTGAGGGCGAGATCGTAGAGGTGTTCCAAAAGGGCTTTATTCGCGGCGACAAGGTCATTCGCTACGCGATGGTGAAGACAGCAAACTGACCGCAAAGCGGTCATCCCGAGCGTTAGTCGAGGGATCTACACTTCAAAACCAAGGTTTTGATGGAAAAAGAAAAAAATTTATCATTAAATAGAGGTATTATCATGGGAAAAGTAATTGGTATTGACTTAGGTACAACGAACTCCTGCGTTGCAGTATTTGAGGGCGGCGAGCCCATCGTGATCCCCAATCCTGAGGGAGCGAGAACCACCCCTTCGGTCGTTGCATTCTCCAAGACCGGTGAGAGAATGGTCGGTCAGGTTGCAAAGCGCCAGAGCGTAACCAACCCCGACAAGACCGTCTCCTCGATCAAGCGTGAGATGGGCACCGGCTACAAGGTAACCCTGGACGGCAAGGACTACACCCCCCAAGAGATCTCCGCAATGATCCTGCAGAAGCTGAAGGCAGATGCAGAGGCATATCTCGGCACCACCGTGACCGAGGCGGTCATCACCGTTCCCGCATATTTCACCGACGCACAGCGTCAGGCAACCAAGGATGCCGGCAAGATCGCAGGTCTGGACGTCAAGAGAATCATCAACGAGCCTACCGCGGCAGCACTTGCATACGGTATGGATAAGGAAGAAGAGCAGAAGATCATGATCTTCGACCTCGGCGGCGGTACGTTCGACGTATCCATCCTCGAGATCTCGGACGGCGTATTTGAGGTTCTTGCAACCGCAGGTAACAACCGTCTGGGCGGTGACGACTTTGACAACCGCGTGATGAACTGGATCGCCGACACCTTCAAGGCAGAAAACGGCATCGATCTGCGCGGCGATAAGATGGCAATGCAGAGACTCAAGGAGGCAGCAGAGAAGGCAAAGATCGAGCTTTCGGGCATGGCTTCCGCAAACATCAATCTTCCCTTTATCACGGCGGACGCAACCGGTCCGAAGCACTTCGACGGTACGCTCACCCGTGCAAAGTTCAACGAGATCACTGCTGACCTTGTCAGCGCGACCATGCAGCCTGTCAAGCAGGCACTTTCGGATGCAGGGCTCTCGCCCTCCGACGTTGCAAAGGTTCTGCTCGTCGGCGGTTCTACCCGTATTCCCGCTGTACAGGATGCAGTCAAGAACTTTATGGGCAAGGAGCCCTTCAAGGGCATCAACCCCGATGAGTGCGTAGCACTCGGCGCGGCGATCCAGGGCGGCGTGCTCGGCGGCGACGTTAAGGACATCGTCCTGCTCGACGTTACCCCTCTGTCCCTCGGTATCGAGACCATGGGAGGCGTATTCAACAGAATCATTGACCGCAACACCACTATCCCCGTAAAGAAGAGCCAGATCTATTCCACCGCGGCTGATAACCAGACCTCGGTTGAGATCCACGTTCTGCAGGGTGAGCGCGATATGGCAGCCGGCAACACCACGCTTGGTCGCTTCAGCCTCGACGGCATCGTTCCCGCGCCCCGCGGCATTCCCCAGATCGAGGTCACCTTTGATATTGACTCCAACGGCATCGTAAACGTTACCGCAACTGATAAGGGCACCGGTAAGGAGCAGCACATCACCATCACCTCCTCTACCAACATGTCGAAAGAGGACATCGACCGCGCTGTAAAGGATGCGGAGAAGTTCGCAGAGGAAGACAAGAAGATGAAAGAGGCTGTAGAGATCAAGAACCATGCAGACAGCCTGATCTTCCAGAGCGAGAAGACCTTAAACGAGCTCGGCGACAAGGTTTCCGAGGAGGAAAAGGCTCCCGTCAAGGCGGCAATTGAAAAGCTGAAGGCAACGGTTGCAACCGGTGACACCGCGGCGATCAAGGCAGACACCGAGGCGCTTGAAAAGGCATTCTCTGCAATTGCTGAGAAGCTGTACAGCCAGGCACAGGCACAGGGCGGTGCCGAGGGCGCTGGCTTTGATCCCAATGCAGACGCAAACGGCGGCGCGGACGGCAACACCTACTACAACGCCGATTTTGAAGACAAGACCAACAACTAAAAATAGCGAAACTGAGCCGCAATTGCGGCTCAGTATTTCGCGTTATTAAGGGAAACTATGGCAGAGAAGAGAGACTACTATGAAGTGCTCGGCGTTGAGAAAAGCGCCGGTGCTTCGGAGATAAAAAAAGCGTATTACAAGCTTGCAAAAAAGTATCACCCCGATGTCAATCCGGGCGATGCCGAGGCGGAAAAGAAGTTCAAAGAGATCAACGAAGCATACGCAATTTTGTCGGATGACGAAAAGAAAGCCAAGTACGACCAGTACGGACACGCCGCATTTGAAAACGGCGGCGCGGGCGGATACGGCGGCTTTGAGGGCTTCGATTTCGGCGATATTTTTTCATCCTTCTTCGGCGGAGGCGGCGGATTCGGCGGCTTTGGCGGCGGTGGCGGCAATCGCCGCAACGCACCACAGCGCGGTGAG
>CAYQBT010000050.1:0-8680 GCA_964415775.1 uncultured Lachnospiraceae bacterium | reverse complement strand
ATTGTCCAGTCCGTCTTTGCCGTAGAGCCATCTTGCCGTCTGATCCCTGCAGGGGAGCATCAGCACAAGCTTTACATCCAGTTTGCGCATCTTCAGCGAGCAGATATAGGTCGCCGCGAAGGTGTCAAAGCCGAGCGCGCCGCCGCAGACAAAATACTTGTATCCGTTGTCGATCAGCCGCATCAAAAGCGGCTCTACGCGTTCCATGAGCTGTTTATACGACATCGCGGAGATGTCGCGGTGCCCCGTAAAGCAACAGGTATTACTTCTTTCTCTCATCTAAGATCCTCTTCACTTTCAGCACGGCGATCTGCGTTTTCGCGTCGGGGATCTCCCCGCGCATCACCATGTCACACAGCGTGTCGATATGCACACGCTCTACCGTCAGAAATTCGTCTGCATCCAGATGTTGCTTGCCGTCCTGCATCGAAAGTCCCTCGGCGAGGTACATCCGGATCACCTCGTCCACGAACGCGGGCGTGGTGTACAGCTCGCCAAGCGCGGTATATCGCTCGGCGGTATAGCCCGTCTCCTCGAAGAACTCGCGTTTTGCCGCGTCGAGCGGATCCTCGCTTTTGCTATCGAGCTTGCCCGCGGGGATCTCGAGAAGCACCTTTCCGTGCGGATAGCGGAACTGCCGCTCAACGAGCACGTCCCCGTTTTCAAATACGGGAATGATGCAGACCGCGCCGACATGGCGGATGACCTCGCGCACGCCCTCGTGCCCGTTGGGCAAGCGCACGCGGTCGCGGTGCAGATTGACAACGATGCCGTCAAAGATCTGCTCACCGTCGATTTTTTCCTCATGCAGATAGGAATAGTCCTTGTTTTCCATAGTTGTCTCCTCTCGCCGTTGCAAAACGGGCGATTTGTGTAATGCGACGCTTGCGTCGCTATGCCCCCACCAATATATTCGTCCCCGAGGCGAACATCTCCGCCCGAGATCCCGCTTCGCGATTTTGCTACGCAAAATTTCGACTGCGCCCCACACGTCATCCCCGGCGTAGGCGAAGCCGAAGTCGAAACCCGCAGGGCAAACGGCATCGCCGTTTGGATCTTGTGGGGCTTCGCTCAGGATGACAAGGGCGGGATCGGGCACGCACCGCGGCAATCGGCGGGAGTAAACCCCCGCCCTACGATTCGTGCGTCCCCTTCACGATGTGCGTTATTGGCACCCACCGGTAGGGGAGGGGCTTGCTCCTCCCGTGTACAACATCGCACCGCGGTTTCTATCTATATCTTATAGTAGCACAATGCCGCAGGCTTTGCAAGAGCGGCGGCGGCTATCTTTTGCAATTTTCTCTGTACCGAAGCTCGCAGTCGAGCAGCAGTCCTCCGCTAAGCGCAAGCACCGCCGAAATCGCCGCACTGTGCAGCATTTCACGCACAAACAGCCGCGCGTACAGATCGCCCAAGGTCTGCCACGCATAGCGGCAGACGAACGAAAGATACACAAGGATCGCCGCATAACAAAGCAAAAGCAGCCGTTCGGCAGGGGCTTGCAGCGCGGGCAGAGCTCTCTTCTTTTGGTTTGTTTTTCGCATCATAGTCTCCTCTTTTGTATATATACAGTATTTTTAAAGGTAAGTCCAGTATACTATAAAATATGCGGGGAATCTTCCCGCAATTTTTGTCGAAAAATGCAGAATTTGCCGAATTTCTAAAGATTCTGTATAAATAATGAATTTGTCGAAAAAAGAGGAGGCACAGCCGAAAAATCCCATACGACTTTGCATCAGTCGGGCAAAAAGCTTTTTTAAAAGCACTTTTTCCATGTGCCATCGCCGTGAGGACGGCGCACGCCCTGTGCGGGAGGCGGTCCTTTTTAGCGGCTCTGCGCCCGAATTTGTGCGAAAAACATAAAAGCACCGCCGCGTATTTTGTGCAAGCAGTCGTTTTTTTCAGTCCGAACCCGCAAAGAGAGCCGTGTATACTGTCCGCACATCCTGACGCATAAGGGGGAAACGATATGTGCAAAACCGAAGTGCCGTCGCGCCCTGCGGTATGCCAAAGAAGCATCGGGACGACTACGCTGACCTACAGGCTGTACCGCACACGCGGAGCCTTTGGTCTGCTCATCTCTTCCGATGCACAGGCGACCGATCGCATCCGCGTGGACGGCATTACCGAAGATCCTTATCTTGCAAAAAATCTACAGCGGCTTCTTGCGGAGAACCTTGTGTTCCCCTCGAGCGTGGCCGAGGTCTTGGACGATCTGCTTGTGAACATGCGATGCCTTTAATCCCCACAATTCTTCGTGGGAAAGATTTTACAAAAAAAGAACCAAAGCCGGTTGGCTTTGGTTCTTTTTTTGCTTATCAGAGTGCCGCTTCCAACGCGGCAACGATGATGCGCTCGGCTTCTTTTGCCGATGCGCAATGCAACGTACAGCCCGCGGCGCGGACGTGTCCGCCGCCGCCGAAGGCGGCCGCTACTTCGGCAACGTTCAATCCATTCGAGCGCAGAGAAACGCGGTAGGTGTTCTCCTTGAGGGGAGAAGCCTTGATCACCGCCGCGCAGGCTGTGCCGCGCACACTGCGCGCAATATCGACCGCGGTTTCAAAGTCGCCGATCGAAATGCCGTCTCTGTAATCGCTTCGCTCGATCGCGATACTGCTGATCCTTCCGCCTGCAAACAGCCGCAGCTTGCCCGCGGCAATGCCCTCGGCACAAAGCTGGGTGCGCTCCTTGGTCTCAAAGAGCAACCGATTGATCTCGGCAGCGTTTACGCCTGCCTCGATCAGCCTTGCCGCGCGCAAATGCGTGCCGCTTGTGACATTGGCATATTTAAAGCAGCCGGTATCCGAGCTGATCGCGCCGAATATAGCATCCAAAGTCTCGACCGGCACCTTAGTGATCCTGCCCACCTTCACCAGATAGGCGCAAAGATCGTACAGGATCTCGCCGGTCGCCGCCACGGTCGGCTCCACAAATTCTTCCCTTGCATACGGCGTGCCCACGTCGTGGTGGTCGATTCGCAGTGCCACTCTTCCCGCAAGGGCATCACCAAGGTCGCCGAGTTGGGACGGCGAAGCCACATCCACAGAGAAAACGTCATACGCGTCTATGTCCGCGGGCAGAGCCGGGAGCGCCTCTCTGCCGCAAAGCAAAAAGGCAAGGCGAGCCGGCACGCTTTCGGGAAACAGAACGCTCGCTTTGCCGCCGAGTGCCTCTATGATCCCGCAAAGTGCCGCCGCCGAGCCGACGCAGTCCCCATCGGGGTGTGAATGGCCGACCACGAGCGCGTTTTTGCTATCCCGCAGGATCTGCGCGATCCGAGAAAGATCACCGTCCATCATCGTCCTGCTCCTTTTTCGGCGTGCGGATGTCCTCCAGCAGTTTTGCGATATGCGCGCCGTGCTCGATCGAGTGGTCGTGTGCAAAGGCGAACTCCGGCGTCTGCCGCAGGTTGAGTCTCTGCGCGATCTCGCGGCGGATGAAGCCCTTGGCGCTCTCCAGTCCCTTTTTGACATCGCTGGCGTCCCCTGCCAGAACCGAGAAATATACCGTTGCAAATTTGAGATCGGGGGTAACCTCGGCGGCGGTGATGCTGACCAGCGCACCGCTCACTCTCGGATCCTTGATCTCGCGCAGGAGGAGCGAAAGCTCCTTTTGCATCTCTTCGTTGATTCTTCCGCGTCTGTAATTTGGCATATTCTTCTCCAATTAAAGTTTCGTTTCTTATATAATAGCACACCCGAAAAAAAAGTTCAATAGATTTTCATCCGATGCGCAGCAGACGGGGATACATTCATCCCGCCGCGGGATGCGGGGCGTCCGGGAGGTCGCCCCCTACGCACTCTGTTTCCTATTTGTCATTCTGAGCAACGCGAAGAATCTGCAAGCCGCAAGGCTTGCCTTTTTAGACGCCGCTCCGCGGCGCAGATCCTTCGGCAAGCCTCAGGATGACAGAAGAGGTGGCAAACATCAAACCGCGGCAAACGGCGGGAGCAAGCCCCCGCCCTACGATGCCTCCCTTGCCTAAAGGGAGGTGGCGCGGCGCAAGCCGTGACGGAGGGATACATCTCCGCCAAAGCACCGTCCCGCCGCGCTACCCGAAAAAAACCATTGCATTTTTCTACTATAAGTACTATAATATATTTGTTAATAAATTATACTTGGGGTTTTATACCCAAACGGAGGTATGAAAATGAGCACAATGCCCAAAGTGCGCAAAGCCATTATCCCCGCGGCAGGGCTCGGAACCCGCATGCTCCCGATCTCCAGAGCAGTACCTAAGGAAATGCTCCCGATCATGGACTATCCCGCGATCTACTACCTCGTAAAGGAAGCCGCTGACAGCGGTATTACCGACATTCTCATCATCACGGGCAGAGACAAGGATGCCATGGAGGATTTCTTTGACTACTCGCCCGAATACGACGCGGCGCTCGCCGCCAAAGGCAGGCAGGACGACCTTTGTGCCCTACATAACGCGTGCGACCTTGCCAACGTCTACTTCCTACGGCAAAAGCAGCCGAAAGGGCTCGGACACGCGGTGCTCCGTGCCAAGGATTTTGTCGGCGACGAGCCGTTTGCCATTCTCTACGGTGACGACATCGTCTTTTCCGAAAAGCCGGTCGTGCGCCAGCTCATCGAGACCTACGAAAAGTACGGCAGAGCATCGGTCGGCGTAAAGGAAGTCGAGCCCGAATGGCTCTCGAAATACTGCTCGATGAAAGCGGAGGCGATCGAGGGCAGTGCGGACGAATTTTTCGTGGATGACATGATCGAAAAGCCCGCGCCGGGCGAGGAATTCTCCAACCTTGCGATCCTCGGCAGAGTTCTGCTCACGCCCGAGATCTTCCCGATCCTCGAGGAGACCAAGCCGGGCGCCGGCGGCGAGATTCAGCTGACCGACGCAATGGCGGCGTATGCGCGCAAGTACGGCGTGACCGCAAAAGTTTTTGAGGGTGACCGCTACGACATCGGCTCCAAGCTCGGCTTTGCCAAGGCAAACTTTGTCAAGGCGCTGGAGCATCCCGAAACCAAAGAGGAATTTGCAAAATTCGCCAAGGAATACCTGAAAGGATAACGGATATGGACAGAGTTTCAAAAGAAAACTATTATCTCGACATCGCACAGACCGTTTCGGAGCGCGCGACCTGCCTGCGCCGCCGCTTCGGCTCGATCATCGTCAAGAACGACGTGATCGTTTCGACCGGCTACAACGGCGCGCCCCGCGGCAGAAAGAACTGCACCGACCTTGGCTCCTGCCACCGCGAGGAGCTGGGCATTCCGCGCGGCGAGCGCTATGAGCTCTGCCGTTCGGTACACTCCGAGGCAAACGCGATCATCGCGGCGCCCCGCACCGAGATGCTCGGCGCAACGCTGTATATGTGCTGCACCCTGCCGCTGACCGGTGAGATCGCGCCCGACACCTCCAACTGCATGATGTGCAAGCGTTTGATCATCAATGCGGGCATTGAGTGGGTGGTTATCCGCGATACCAAGGAGACCTACCGCAAGATCCGCGTTGCCGATTGGCTGGAGAATGACGATAGCCTGGGTGCGACGCTCGGGTATTAAGAAAACGGCAAAACGGGACGTCGAGGACGTCGCCCCCTACAATGTCGCCGAAACAAACGTCAAACCGCGGCAAACGGCAACACCGTAGGGCGGGGGCTTGCTCCCGCCGTAGCGACATCGCGTCGCGGCATGCGGGCGATTCGTGAATCGCCCCTACAGGTGTGTGCGTTCCCATGACGGTGTGGGTTTTGATTTCCTCCCGCCGTAACAATCCTTTATCACTCGCAAGGAGACTCCATGCAAACAGAAGAGATCGTTTTTCATATCAAGGACGCCCGCACAAAGGACATCCGCGTATACTGCTTTGTCTGCACGGGCAACACCTGCCGCTCGCCGATGGCGGCGGCTCTGCTGACACACCTCGGCGCGCCGTACGGCATCTTTGCTTTCAGCCGCGGACTTGCGGCTCTGCCGGGTGCACCCATCAGCGAAAACGCGGTAAAGGCGCTTGCCGCCGCCGGGATCCCCGCCGAGGGGAGAAACGACTACACCCGCCACCGCGCAGTGCAATTCACCAAAGAGGACTTTGCCACGTGTGACGGCGTATTTGCCATTTCGCCCGCACATGCCGAGGCGCTGATACTGGCATTCCCCGAATATGCAAAGAATATCCGCGTGCTCGGCGACATTTCCGACCCGTTTATGGGAGACGAAGCAGAGTACAGAGACTGTCTTGCAAAGATCAAGGCGGCAATCGGGGAGGTTTTCCCCTATTTATTGGAAGATGATACAGATAAAGAAAGCTGAAAAAAGCGACATTCCATTTATCGCGGCGCTGGAAAAGGAGAACTTTTCCCTGCCGCAATCGGAAAGTGCGCTTGCGGGCATGCTCGAAAAAAGCGATCACATTTTGCTTGTCGCCGACAAAGACGGCGAGCTTGCAGGCTATGTATGCGCGTACACCGTCTGCCGCGAAAGCGACATTCTGACGGTCGCGGTCACGCCGTCTGCCAGACGGTGCGGCATTGGCCGCGCGCTTCTGACCGCGCTTGCAGACGCGCTCGCGGGCGAAAGCGACGCGATCTTTTTGGAGGTACGGGAGAGCAACGCGCCTGCCCGCGCGCTATATGCCTCCATGGGCTTTGCCGAGACGGGTGTGCGGCGCGGCTATTATCAATCCCCAAGAGAGGACGCGGTCCTCTACAAACGAGAAATTTGAGGAAGTTTTATGTATATACTTGGTTTGGAAAGCTCCTGTGATGAGACCAGCGCGGCGATCGTGGAGATGGATAGCGGCGTGCGCCGCATCTGTGCGAACATCGTTGCCTCGCAGATCGACATCCACCGTCTGTACGGCGGCGTTGTGCCCGAAATCGCGGGCAGAGCGCACATCGAGGCAGTCACGCGCATCACGCACGAAGCGCTCGATACGGCGGGACTTTCCCTTTCGGACATCGGACTTTGCGCGGTGACCTCCCATCCCGGACTCATCGGCGCACTGCTGGTCGGTGTCAACTTTGGCAAGTCGCTTGCCTTTGCAAACAACCTTCCGCTTGTCGGCGTAGACCACGTGCGCGGGCATATTGCCGCTGCGTACCTCGAATATCCCGATCTTACGCCCCCCTTTCTCGGCGCGGTACTCTCGGGCGGGCATACCTCCTTTTACATCGTAAAAAGCTACACCGAGTTTGAAGAGATCGGCGCAACGCGCGACGATGCGGCGGGCGAAGCGTTTGACAAGATCGGGCGCGTGATCGGTCTGCCCTATCCCGGCGGTGCGGCGCTCGACCGCCTAGCGCACGAGGGCAACAAAAAGGCGTACAAGCTCCCCTCTCCCGCGCTCGCGGGCGACACGCTGGACTTCTCCTTTTCGGGACTCAAGACCGCGGCGCTCAATCTTCTGCACAATGCCGAGCAAAAGGGCGCTCACGTCGACCGTGCCGACCTTGCGGCATCCTTTACGGGTGTGATCGCGGACGGCTTTGCCGCAAAACTCAAAATGGCGCTGAAAGAGACGAATCTTAAGACGGTCGTGCTTGCAGGCGGCGTGAGTGCGAACTCGCATCTGCGCGCGGCGGCGACCGCCGTTTGCGAAAAGCAGGACGCGCGCCCTTGCCTGCCGCCGCTCTCGCTGTGCGGCGACAACGCGGCAATGATCGCCGCGCAAGGTTATTATGAGTATATGAGCGGTCAAAAAGACGGCACCAACCTTAACGCATCCGCGGTGTGAGGATACAACCATCGCGCCGTGACATGCGGGCGATTCGTGAATCGCCCCTACAATATATGCCATAACAACAGCAAACAAAGACAACCCATCGGAAAGGAAATCTGCAACATGCAAGAGAAAACAACCAATTACCGCATTTCCTCTGCCGTGATCAAGCGCTTACCGCGCTATTTCCGCTACCTGCGCGAACTGCTGGAAGCGGGCAGAACACGTATCAGCTCAGGCGAGCTTTCTAAAATGATGCATGTGACCGCATCCCAGATCCGTCAGGATCTCAACTGCTTCGGCGGGTTCGGACAGCAGGGATACGGCTACAATGTCAAATTCCTTTACTCGAAGATCAGCGAGATCCTCGGCGTAGAGGAGCACTACAACGCGATCATCATCGGCGCGGGACACCTCGGACTTGCCCTTGTGGGCAGTCCGATGTTCGACAAGCGCGGCGTGACGCTGACCGCCCTCTTTGACAACGCGCCTGCGCTTGTCGGCAAGGAATACGGCTCGCTCCACATCTATGACATTGCCGAGCTCGACAAATATATTGAAAAAAACAAGATCGACATCGCGGTGCTCACCCTGCCGCGCCCGTATGCCAAGGAAACCGCCGAGCGCCTTGCGGCGCTGGGCGTGCGCGGCATCTGGAACTTCACCAACGTCGAGCTGGATCTTTCCCACCTCGGCATCACGGTGCAGAACGTACATATCGGCGACTCGCTGATGCAGCTCACCTACCGCGTGCGCAGCGCCGCGGAGAACGGGGACAACGAATGAAGCTGCACCTGACAAAAGGCGAAAGCCCCCTCTCCCTGCCGCGCGACTGTCTGCCCATGCTTGCGGACACAGATGTCGCCGACCTGCGCGTACTGCTCTATGCGGCGGCATGTGCGGCGGACGGCAAAGAGTTTGATCCCGCCATCGCCGCCGAAGATCTGCTGCTCGGAGAGAGCGAGGTGCGCTCCTCAGTGAAATTCTGGCGGGGAG
>CAYQBT010000049.1:0-8711 GCA_964415775.1 uncultured Lachnospiraceae bacterium | reverse complement strand
AAGCATGCGCTGACGATGGGCGAGGGGCTGACCGTGTCCTCGCCGTCCGACGAGACGCTCTACCGCGGCGGTCACGAATACTGCGCGGCGCGGGTGCATCTTGCGCTGTATGCGGTCTGCGACACGGCAGACGTAGCTTGCACAACGGCAACGGGTAAGCTGTACGTACATTCGGGTGAGTACCGGTCGGTGAGCACCTGGTACGGCGGCGCTGTCACGGTGAAAAACGGCAGAGCCGAGCTGTACCTTGGTACGAAAAGCGGCACCGACAGCCTGTGGGTGCGCTATCTCTGCCCCGGACTGTTCGGCGCGCCGATCGGACAAGGCTTGACCTCTACGAACGCGGCGGTCTCGGTCTTTGTGACCGAGGGGCTGAACACTGCCGAGCCTTTCCGCTTTACGCAGAACACCTTTTCGGGCAGCATGACGGTGGACTGGCTGCTCAGTGCATCGGTACAGGGTGAAGCCACGGTGCTTGCACCGAAGGATTGCTATCCGGATGCGGATTCCACCTGCAAGGTAAACGTGTATACCAAGCCGTCCACAACGGCAATGCGTGTATATGCCGCCGATCTCATGCGCGGCAGTGCAAACGTGTATAGCGGTTCGCATTACGGCGCATCGTTTGTAAACTATTGTACTTCTGTCGGTCATACATACGAGGAGCAGGAAGACGGCTGGATGCTTTGCACACGCTGCGGCTACAAGAAGTGCCGCCACCGCACCTCGGAATATGTCATTTTGCAAACCGAAAACTGTCAGGAGACGGGTGAAAAGCGGCTAAAGTGCACCGATGTCTGCGGCGCATATATCGGAGCAACCGTGACGATCCCAATCGACAGCGATGTGCATACCGCGCTCCGCACCACCTACGATCCCAATCTGGAAAGAGTGGGACTTCGCTGTGTGGATTGCGACGAGCTGTTCCTACGTGAGTACGGTACCCTGCAAGAGGACGTATACGTAGCCAAGAACGTCGGCACACCTGTTTCGGGTGCGAACATCGAAGAAGTTTGTTGTTCCGGCGTATATGTGATCGGCTCTGATCCCGAATATCCGTTTGCAAACTTCGAGGATGCAATGCGCTATGCGGCAATGGCATCGAAGTACAACGATTCGGTCACGCTGCATATTCTGGACGATGCATATGTTCCGTCCGGCTACATCACGCCGATCATCGAAAGCATGGTGACCATCACCGGCGGTACGCTCCACTTTGACGGTGAGGACAAGTTCTTCCGCATGGCGGGCGATATTACGTTCGAGAACATCACGTTTATGTCCACCAACTACCGCGAGGACGATTTCACGCTGATCTGTGCGCGTAATCACAAGCTTGTGATGGGTGAGGGCATCGTGATGGGCAATGCGGACAGTATTCCCACCGAGGGCGACTTCCCGAACTGCAACAGCGTGCGTATGAAGGTCATCGGCGGCTTCAACGGCCCGTCCGACTACGACATGGCGACCGATATCACTATCCGTTCGGGCGATTACTGGTACGTCGGCGGCTGGAACTACAATGCGTCTACCAACGACGGTACCTCGAAGATCACCATCGGCAAGACGGATGCCGCAGACACGCTGCGCGTGTTCTATCTCTCGCCGTTCTCGCGCGGTGACGGATTTATCACCGAGGTCGCAAGGGGCACGATCATCGTGGACGGTGACGTGAACGTCAAGCGCTTCACGGTGACTACGCTCAACGATGCGACCACGAACATCCGCTATGAAACGACGGTGGTTCTGCGCGGCAACATCATCGGCTGCAACGAGGAAGATCCGCTGCTCGGCTACGACGTGTACGGATGCCCGCCGCCCTATCCGCAGACCACGATCCACCTGTATGTGGATCAGAGCGTGGCAACGGCAGTGGAGGATTCGTACGTATTCCTCGGTCACCCCGACGGCACGTACGCTCGCGACGTCTCGCTCGACCGCCTGAACGCTACCGTAAACGTGTATTCCTATGCGGAATATACGCAGGAGTAAGTGAATAAATCAAAAAGAACTTTGCCTTCGGGCAAAGTTCTTTTTGATTGGAATGATTTTTGGGGATCAGATTATTCGCTTATGAGTTGGACTTCTTCTATTCTTCTAATGACAACTTCCTCGCACACATTTTTTCTTCTGCTAATTTACTTATAAATCTGATTTTTTCTCTTTTTGTAATTTTATCATATCCAACTTCATTCATGCGATCAAGAATTTCTGCCAAAGGCAAGAGCAAAGCAGCAGCGATATAATCGCAAATTTGTTCCTCGATGGTTCTCCCTCTTAAAGAATGCGGATCTCTTGCAACCGCTTCCTTGCTTCCTCTGATTATATGAGCAATTTCATGTGCTATTCCAAAATTCTAACTTAATGGAGCTTTACAACAAAAAGAAAAGTTAGAGGAGTGAAATTTTCCATTTCACTCCTCTAACTTAATGACATTGCTTACATAGGGGAGCCTTTTGTGCAATTTGCCGCCAAACTCTTGCTTGGCAAGGTTTGTTATCGGTTTGAGAGGAGCGAATTATCGCTCCTCTCCTTTTTCATTTACTTTTTCTTCTTTAACAAAACAATGGCTATACCGCCGAGCACAAGCAACGCTGCCACGACGCTACCTGCAATTACAAGAGAAGACCCTTTTTCTTCCTCGTATTCGTAGTGATCGGTGGGTTCATCGTACGTATCGTAATTATCTCCGTTCACATAGTCTATATAGGCATCGTCGCCATTTGCTTCGGGTGCTAAGGTTTCTGTTGTCTCTTCTGTGGTAACGACCGCAGGCTTTAAAAATTTCTCGGGCAAAGCACCGTCACCGATATCCTTAAGCGTGCTCGGAATGGTTACGCTCTTTAAAGCGTTGCACGCCCAAAACGAGCTTCCGTCCAGCCTTTCAACACCCTCAAGCATAACTACGTTTTCGAGCGCGGAGCAACCGTAAAATGCATCCTTCTCTATAGACTTTACACTGCCGGGAACGGTGATGCTTACAAGAGCTTTGCACTGACTGAATGCACCGTTTCCGATATACTCTGCGCCGTCTGCAATTACGACCTCAGCAAGTGCCTTGCAGTCTCTGAAAGCGTATTTCTTGACGGCATCAACGTTTTTGCCTATCGTAACCTTTGCAAGGTTGTCACAGCCATCACAAATCGACTCGCCGAGATAGGTAACACTGTCGGGTATAACGAGCTCCTTAAGAGAATCCAGACCGGAAAACGCAGCATAGCTAACGTTTAAAAGACTGTTCGGAAGCACGAGCTCGGTAATGTTTTTGCAATCTTTAAATGCCGTTGAAGCAACGCCGATCGTGCCTTCTCTTACCACGACTTTCCCCACTACAGAGGGGTCAACTTCTATGAGATAGTTGTCTACGTATTTAAGGCCGTCCACCTTTTCATAACAGCTTGTGCCGCTGAAGGAGGAGGAGAAAACCTCTGTTACGCCGGAAGGAATATTTATTTTTTCAAGAGAATTACACCAATGAAACGCATCGAGCCCTATTTCCTTTAAACTGTCGGGTAAGGTCACGGTTTTAATATTCTTGCAATTCTCAAACGCCTCACTGACGATAACGGTCGTACCCTCACGCACGATAACGTTTTCAGTCACACCGTCATATCCGATCGCAAGGGTGCCTGCATAAAGCACGCCGTTGATATAGTTGTCTTTATTATTGACAAAAGCGGTGCCGGAAAAGGACGTAGCGCCGACACTTTCAATACTGTTGCCAAACTGAAGATCCGAAAGTGTCATGCAGCTTTCAAACGCCGAATATCCTATTGATTTTAAACTTTCGGGAAACGACACACTCTTAAGATTGGGGCATCCGGAAAATGCTTCGTATCCAATAGACTCGATTCCCTCGGAGATGACGACCGAGGTCAATTGAAAGTTTGTATAAAACGCCCGGCGGTTGATCGCCGTTACTCTGTGCCCGTCGATTTCTGCGGGCACCGTAAGCTCTGCCGCACTGCCGATATAGTTGCTTATGTAAGCAGTATCGTCATCATTGATCCCATATTCGAAATCTCCGCTGGTTTCAGCCGCAAAAACACCTATGGAAAGCGTAAGTACCACCAAACAAATTACAAAAACCTTGCTGCATGTCTTCATATTTTTTCTTCCTTTTTTTGCGTAAACATTTATCGTGTAAACGCTGATATTCTTGAGACAATTATAATACAATTCGTCGAGCATTGCAACAACAAATCTTGAAAAAACCAAGCGCAAGGTCTATAATAATTTTTTGAAAGAAATCTTATTATGAAAATCGTCAACTGTTTTGCGGAATATAGAAAGCAGGCTTTTTATGTTTGACATTCTTGCGTAAATATTGTATCATATCCATATATGCAAAAATATTGCGAAGGGAAGTGTTTATTTGCAAAAGCGTCCGGAGCTGCTTGCTCCTGCAGGCAATTTTGAAAAACTGAAGGCCGCCGTGCTGTATGGCGCAGATGCTGTATATCTTGCGGGCAATGCTTTTGGCATGCGTGCCGCTGCTGATAATTTTACAAATGAAGAACTCATCAAGGCTGTAGAGTATGCGCACTCCCACGGTGTCAAGGTGTATGTCACCGTCAATACCATGCCTCGCACAAATGAGTATGCGGCACTTACGGAATACCTTGCGTTCCTTGCAACGAGCGGCGCGGATGCGATCATCGTCAGCGACCTCGGCGTGCTCGCGCTTGCCGAGCGCGTCGCGCCCGACTTAGAGCTGCATGTTTCCACGCAGGCATCCTCGGTCAGCCTTGCCGATGTACTTGCATGGCGCGACCTCGGTGCAAAGCGCGTGGTGCTCGCCAGAGAGCTGACCATGCGGGAGGTTGCCGAGATCTGTAAAGGGAAACCTGAGGATATCGATATTGAGTGCTTTATCCACGGTGCTATGTGCGTTTCCTATAGCGGCCGCTGTTTGCTGTCTAACTACTATACGGGCAGAGATTCCAACCGCGGCGCGTGTGCACAGCCCTGCCGCTGGAATTACCGCACACTCGAGATCTACGAGGAAAAACGCCCCGAGCAGCCCCTGCCGCTGTACGAGGACAAGAACGGTACCTTTATCATGAGCTCCCGCGATATGTGCATGATCGAGCACATCCCCGAGCTGATCGAGAGCGGCATCACCAGCTTTAAGATCGAGGGCAGAATGAAGAGCGCCTACTATGCCGCAGTAGTCACCAACGCCTACCGCATGGCGATCGATGCCTATTTTGCCGATCCCGCGGGCTACCGTTTTGATCTCGCGTGGTTGGACGAGCTTTGCAGCGTCAGCCATCGAGACTATGCGACCGGCTATTGGTTTGACCAGCCGAGCGAAAACGCACAAACCTGCGAGAATATGGGCTACATCCGCGAGAAGGCATATATTGCTACCGCCCTTGCATACGATAAGGCGAGTGGCATTGCAACCTTTATCCAGCGTAATAAGGTCAGTGCGGGCGAGAAGGTAGAGCTTATATCCCCCGGCAAGATCGGCAGAGGCTTTATCGCGGAAGAAATCTTTTCCGAGACGGGCGAGTCGATCGGATCGGCACCGCATCCCGCAATGATCTTTAAAGTGCGCGTACCGTTCGAGGTAAAGGAAGGCGACATCCTACGAGGAGCAAACTAAATGGACTTTTTTATCGAAATCATCAAAACGATCCTGCTCGGCATCGTGGAGGGCATCACAGAGTGGCTTCCCATTTCGAGCACAGGACATATGATCCTGCTAAACGACCTCCTGCATCTTCGCGTCAGCGATGCGTTCTGGGAGATGTTCGAGGTTGTGATCCAGCTTGGCGCAATTCTCGCCGTTGTGGTTCTCTACTTCCAAAAGCTCTGGCCTTTTGCGAAAAAAGCGAGCCTTGCAAACGGCAATACCTGCTTTTCGATCGGTGTTATAGGGCTGAAAAAGGATACGATGCTGCTTTGGACAAAGGTGATCGTTGCCATGCTGCCCGCGTCGGTCATCGGCATTCTGCTTGACGATTGGTTTGACGAGCATTTTTACAATTCGATCGTTGTGGCGATCGCGCTGATCGTATATGGCGTGCTGTTTATTCTCGTTGAGCGAAAGAACAAGGAAAAGGTTTTTGCCATAGAGTCGGTCGATGCGATCTCCTTTAAGACGGCGTTCGGCATCGGACTGTTTCAAACGCTATCGCTAGTGCCGGGCACGTCCCGCAGCGGCTCCACTATTCTTGGTGCCTCTACGCTTTCGGTATCGCGCGGTGCGGCGGCAGAGTTTTCCTTTTTTCTTGCGATCCCCGTCATGCTTGGCGCATCCCTCTTGAAAGTGCTTAAATTCTTTATGGAGGGCGGCAGTTTCGGCGGCAGAGAAGTGGTGTACCTGCTGGTCGGATGTGCGGCCGCATTTGTCGTGTCGATCGCGGCGATCCGCTTCCTTACCGACTTTGTGAAAAAGCATAGCTTCAGCGCGTTTGGCGTGTACCGCATTTTCCTCGGCGTGATCGTGCTGATCGTTTATTTTGTGAAATAGGAAACGTAAAATGAAAAACAGCGAACTGTTAAAAACCATAGACGGCGCTTCGCTTGCCTATCTCGGGGACAGCGTGTTTGAGCTTTGGGTACGCGAGCGGCTGATCAAGCAGGGCATCGCGCATTCTGGTGCGCTCAATCAGGCATCGCACGCCTATGTCACTGCCAAAAGCCAGAGCGCCGCATTTCATCGCATCGAGAACATGCTGACCGAGGAGGAAATGGCATATTTCAAGCGCGGCAGAAACTCCACGCATCTTTCCGCTCCCAAAAGCGCAAGCGGAGCGGAATACCGCACGGCGACAGGCTTTGAAACGCTTTGTGCCGCACTCTGGCTCGCAGGGGAGAAAGAACGCCTAAGCGAACTTCTCGAAGCCGCATTTGCATTTCAAGAGGGATAAAAGATGATTTGATTTGATAAACTGTGGAGCACTATGGAGCAAAAAGATGTATCCACCTATTGGTTGCGTGAAAAATGCGGGATTGACAGCAAGACCGTCAGACGTTTGCGCGCCAATGATAATATTAAAACCAAAACCTTGAATAAGCTGTGTGCCGCGCTGGATTGCAAACTGGAAGATATTGCGGAATACATCCCCGACTAAAAAAGGACTCGTTTGAATCCTTTTTTATCGTATGAAGTTTGTGCGGATCTTTTCCGCCTCATACTCGGCGGTTCGATATTGTGTTTTTTGGGATAATGTGCTATAATTAGACGTAACAACAAATGGAGGAGATTCTGCATGCAAGGTATTTTTTTTAGCAAGTTACGAGGTATAATCCTGTCCTTGTTCTTTGTTGTCGTCGGCACAGCAGGCGGGATACTTTTTGGAGCCATGCTGTTTAGCGATCTATCTTCGGTTTCCTTGGCAGAGTTTCTCTTTTTCTTTCTTATGATGTGTTTTATGCTTCTGCGTGGATGCTTTGGCATACTGCTTCTTTTATATAAAAAAGGAGCGTATTTTTTTGCGGACGATGCTGGAATATCCGCAAAGTTTGGCTTGCACGATCCTTTGAACTGGACGTGGGAAGAGATTTTGCGTACCGAGTTGGCGCCGAATACGCTGACTATAAAACTAAAAAATGAAAAGACGTATCTCGTGCCTTTTTTAGTCAATGCAAGGGAACTGTATGATTGTTGCAAAGCGCATCTGACCAAACGTAAGATTCCATCTGCGGAAGTAATTCGCGCGGAAATGCAGGTGGCAAGGCAAAAGAGGAAAAAACTCATTGCGTATATTGTTTTCTCGTTTGCTGCAGCGTTCGGAGCGTTTTTTTCAGCGTGTATTATGTAGGAGAAGATCTACATGCTTTAACAGCATTTCAAACGGTTGTGTTTGTATGCTGTACCTTAATAGAGATTACCGGTGTCGCTGTCGCTTTTATTTTGGCAGAGCGCAGCGGTAAATATACAAGGCTGCTTGGTGAATTACAGAGCGACTTTATGAAAGCTTTGCAGAACGATCAGGAGAAAAACGAAACGGCTCAGTTCCCTTCTTAGCACAAAAAGAAGAAAGCGATGTTCCCCGCGATGCAGAAGCCCACAGTTCTATCAGCGATATTTGTAGCGCCGAACACCATAAAGCTTTTGATGCACCGCCACGCGGTATCTGTAATCTTCAAAATACAGTAGACGAACGACATGTGGCAAAGCAAGCTCCTTCTTCGATTTTTTAAGTACCAAACATTCGCGCATGTGCGGATAGTTTTTCCATCCATGCAAAGCCATCCTCGTTTCTGCCATTTGCAAAAAGCGACTTCATATATCGATTTTCGATGAAAATACGCATTGGAAGAAAAATGTCATGCCAGTAACGTGTATCGGTACGCACATTTCAAGTATGCGACTGTAGATACGGGCATGGCTATATCGGGTGGATTGTTCAGCACGTCGAGGCTGATGTTGGCTGTGAGTATCAAGTGCTTTCACTTATTCAGAATTTCAGCGGACAAAAATCAACGGGCAGAATGAAAATTTCAAAAAACCGTTCCCTTCACTTAATAAAACAAAATCAAAAACGGCTTTTGGCTGATTTGCGATAATTTCTTTCCCCTAACCACTACTACAATTCGCGCAAAGTGTTTTTGCCGATTTCGGAGATAATCGCAAAAAAATTTTTTTCTTTGATACCATCTACGGCGAACACGGTGAAAATGCCAAACGATCATCATAATTTTTTCAAGATAAAAAGAAAAAACGGACAGGCTCTTTCGGCTTGTCCGTATGTGAT